>CAZWUB010000143.1:0-9883 GCA_964637415.1 uncultured Rikenellaceae bacterium | reverse complement strand
CGTTGAGGAGTATATTGAACTGAAATTAATTGTTTTACAGATTACAGGTTACCTGCTGGATGTCCATGTGTGGCAGGAGCCGGTTCATGAAAAAAATGAAAAATGGATTGGAAGAATAAAACTGTACAAGTTGTTTAATAAATCTGAAAGAGAAGGGCAGAGGTTTTCCCCTGAGCTCTGTGCTCTGAGCTTACAGCCCTCTGCCCCGACCTTTCCCTAACAGAAAGGAGGTGTACACATGCGAAGATAATCTTTTCCCGTGACTCCGGTTCCGCCCTGTGAAATGATAAATCAGGGAAATATAACCTAATTACTCAACTAATAGATGATTTATTATGAAAAAACTTGGTAAACTGGAAATTAATTCTGAAAAAATAATGACGATTGAAGAATTGTTAAGACTAAGAGGTGGGTATTCATCTTGGTGCTGTGATGTTAATTGTATTGACTATCATGAATATGGATTCCATATGTCCTCAGGCTGTCCACAGTTTCAAGACTATTGTGCTGAAGACCAATGTGAATATTTCTTTAACCAACAATTTTCAGGCTGTGATTGCGAATGTGTGTATTGTGGTATTATGTAAGTTTGAGTACAAAATGAATGAGCCGAAGAAGAGAAAAATTAATTTGTGGATAAAAATGGATAAAATATTTCTGGTATTTTTTTACATTTTAGATTTATTACTTTCATCCTGTTTTGAAAAGAATAAAAACTCCAATACTTTGACATTTATTGATATTGAAGCTAAAGTTGAAAATCTGCAAAAAGTTTACCTTAGTCAATTTTCAGATGTTGTACGATATATACCCCTTGAAAATAATTCAGACTATCCAACAACAAGGATTACTTTTTTGGACTTCTCGGGAAATTTTATTTTAGCTTCTGATGGACGGATATGCCTTCTTTATGATAATGAGGGAAATTTTATCCGGCTAATTGGCAACCAAGGTAGAGGTCCTGATGAATATACTGGCATAGGAAGTATTTTTTTATTAAATGAAAAGATCTACATATATGATTTTTATGCTGACGATCTAATTGAATATAATTTGAGTGGAATTCTTCTAAAAAGGTATAAAAGCGGTTTTTTGGTTAATGAAAAGTATTATCTGGAAAATAGAATGATGATAAATGATTCAATGATTTTAGGAAATATTGAAAACCGGACAGGGCAGGTAGAATATAAAGCACTAATTATTGACAAACAAGGTGATGTTAATTATTATTATAAGAACTACATCTTTTTTAAGCTAGAATACGGAGCCGGGAGTGGTAAGGCACCTGGAAGTGCAACAATTAACAAATTTAGAAATAAAATCTTCTTTAAAGAATTTTACAATGACACACTTTTCCAAATGGATGAACAGTACCAACTCACACCCTACTGTGTTTTTGATCTGGGCAAGTATAGGGAACCTTTTTCCAAAAGAGGAATTAGTTGGTCTCAAAAACCTTTATCATCATATATATATTTAAAATATGTTTATCAAATCAAAAATTTTCTGATACTTGACTGTGATTTAAATAAGTATTATCCGGTAAAAAGATTAACGCCGGAAATTATAAGGACTGTAAGTGGAAAAGATTATGTTCAATGGTATAATTATCTTGGACAAGAAGTATTAGGTATATATAATATAAAAACAGGAAATCTTATTTTCTCTAAACCGACAAGCACAAATAATCAGCTTTTTACAACTGGCCTTTACAATGATATTGATGCCGGACCAAGATTTTTTCCAGATCAGATGGTTAATGACTCAACTATGGTCATGAATATCAGATTTGATTACCTTATAGAACATATTGAGAGTAAAGATTTCAAAGACAATATTCCGAAGTTTCCTGACAGAAAGGAGAGACTTAAATTTTTTGTTGATAGCCTTAAAAACACCGGATTCGATAATCCGGTATTGATGTTTGTAACTTTTAATCAATGAAATAACCAGTCGGATTTTATTCTTAACGAAACTTATAGTCAAATTAAGTTTATAATCAAAAAAAATCCTAAATTTATAAGTCTTTAATATAAAACTATCTAAAAGATACCGGTAAAGATGAAAACCTGGTCTGTCACTATTTTTTTGCTGGTCACGATATTTATATTCTCCTGCAAATCAAAAACAACCGAAAACCTTGAGGAAATGGCACGCCGTTCTTCCCGTCCGGAAGCGGTTACAGTAAAAACAATCAGGCTTGAACCGTCAACATTTTATCATGAACTGATAAGCAACGGAAAGGCATGGTCCTCGGAAAAAGCCGTTGTCCCTTTTAAAGTGAACGGGATAATCAGTGATCTGTATGTTAAAAACGGCCAGAAGGTTAGATCGGGAGACCTTCTTGCCGTGATAGAGGATTTCGAATATAAATCAAAACTGGAACAGGCAAAACAGGGGCTCGAAAAAGCGGAGATCAACTTCAAAGATGACCTTCTGAGCAGTTATTACGCGGCTGATACAACAGGCCTTTCGGCAGAAAAAATCAGGAATTCGCGGATCCGGAGCGGCCTTAATGATGCTTTAACTGCCCTTTCGATTGCAGAATATAATTATAACAATACACGCATCTATGCCCCTATAAGCGGTATTGTGGCAAATCTCGAAGCGATGCGCTGGAATCCTTCCCAGAATTATAAAAGCCTTTGTACTGTTATTTTCGATGAGGTGATGGAGGTGGAGTTCCCTGTAATAGAATCTGAATATGGTTTTATTGATAAGGATATGCCTGTGGGTATTATCCCGTTCATTAATGACAGTACCCTCTTGCAGGGCAGGATAACACAGATAAATCCCCAGGTGGATGAAAGCGGAATGGTAAAGGTTAAAGCCCGGTTCCGGAATATCGGAAGGCTCATTGACGGCATGAACGTTAAGGTAGTCATCCGGAAACCTGTTCCTGACCGTCTCGTGGTTCCGAAAGAAGCTCTTGTAATCAGACAGGGAAAAGATGTCATCTTTGTACGCCAGGACTCACTGGCAATATGGAAGTATGTCACTGTTGAAGCTGAGAACAGCACAAGTGTTGCCGTAAAGGAAGGACTTGAGACCGGTGATCTGGTTATCGTCAGCGGCAATGTCAACCTTGCACATGAAACCATAGTGAGGGAGGAATGAAAGACCAGCCTCAATACAGTACCTTCCTCTCCACATTCACAGTCAACATACTTTTTGTAATGCTGATAATTGCAGGTGCGGCAATGATCCCTTTGCTTTCGGTTCAGCTTAATCCTACACGTTATCTTCCCTCTCTGACAATCTCATGGAACTGGCCTGAAGCTCCTGTCCGGGTTGTTGAACAGGATGTTACAACAGTACTTGAAGGAGTGTTGTCAACAGTTACCGGAGTTAAGAAAATATCTTCAATAACAAATAATGAAAGCGGACAGATAAATGTTGAATTTGATAAGAATGTTGATCTGAGGGCAAAAAGGTTCGAAGTTGCATCACTCATGAGGGAGTCACGCAGCAGACTGCCTGAAAAGGTCTCCTATCCTGTCATTTCAATGAATATGCCGTCTAACCAGGCAGGCTCTGCCATACTCAGCTTCCAGATCAACGGAAATGCAAGTGCATCATATATCTACACTCTTGCAGAAGAGCAGATCAAGCCCGCAATATCACTTGTTGAGGGGGTATACAGTGTGAATATCTACGGAGCAACACCCCTCGAATGGGAGATTATCTATGATCAGGATAAGCTTTCGGCAACAGGAGTAAGTTCATCATCAATAAGCAGTGCAATAGATAATTACCTTCTTGAACTCGAAATAGGAGGGGCCACCGAAACTATGGCCGGAGGAACGGCTAAACGGACTTATCTCACACTTACCGGCAATAACAAAGAAGCCTTCAGATGGGAAGACATTCCTGTTGCAAAGTCATCCGGCCGTATTATTCATATTACGGATGTTGCAAAGATAAAGCTGAAAGATCAGCGACCACAGAGCTATTACAGGATAAACGGACTGAACACTGTAAACCTCACTGTAAATGCAGGGAAAAATGTTAACAATATAAAAGTTGCAGATGCCGTAAAAAAAGAGATTGAAAGGATAAAGAAAGAGCTTCCACCGGGGTACAGCATCAGAACATCACTCGACAATACAATTTTCATTAAAGAAGAGATCTCGAAGAATATTTTCCGTGCAGTACTTTCTGTTGTACTTCTTCTGCTCTTTGTTCTTGCAATAAGCCGCGAAACAAAATACCTGCTCATCATTGCCATCAGCCTTACAGCCAATATCTTCATTGCATTCATATTCTATTACCTTTTCAAGCTCGAGATACATCTCTATTCTCTTGCCGGTATAACTGTCTCATTTGGCATTATAATAAACAATACAATAGTGATGACCGACCATATAAGGTATCAGGGGAACAGGAAGGTGGGCATATCACTTCTAGCGGCAACACTCACAACTATCGGAGCGCTTGTCGTCATATTTTTCCTCGATGAAACCTCAAAAGTCACCCTGGTGGATTTTGCTGCTGTTGTTATTATTAACCTCAGTGTTTCGCTGGCAGTGGCTCTCTTTTTCATACCGTCGCTTCTTACAAAGATCAGGCTTGCTCCAAAATACAATGCACTTGTAATAAGAAGAAAAAGGCGAATCGTAAAGATCTCGAAGCATTATCTCCGGAGCATTGACTTCATAATTCATTACCGGTCTGTGTTCATTATTGCCGCGATCCTGATCTTTGGCCTTCCTGTTTTCTACCTGCCTGACTCCCTTCCGAAAGACCGTACACAGCAGTTCAGGGAAGAAGATCTTACGCGGTTCGGGAAGTTCTATAATAAGACTCTAGGAAACAGCAAATATGTCCAGAAAGTAAAACCTGTCGTAAATAAGGTACTTGGAGGCACCTTCAGACTATTTAACGAAAAGGTTAAGAACAGCAGGTTTTATTCTTACTACGGAGGATCTGAAGAGGTCCAGAGAACCCGTCTGACCGTTAACATAGGACTAAGTGAGCAGGGACTTGTCATAGAAGACATTAATGATGTATGCATGGGCCTCGAAAATATGCTGGCTGCTTATGATGAAATAGATATGTTCACAACCAGTATCTACAGTGCAGAGAGTGCAAACGTTAATATTAACTTCAGACCTGAACATGATTTTTCAATCTTTCCTTTCATCCTGAAGATAAGGATAGAAGATTATATGAACAGCATAGGCAGCTATCATGCATCGGTTTACGGGGTGGGAAAGGCATTCAGCAACCAGGTTTACAGCGACTATATCCGTACAACATATTCTGTTGCCATGAAGGGATATAATTATGATGAGCTTTACGATTATTCAGACGCTTTTAAGGAAAGGCTCATTGAAAGCGGCAGGGGCAGGATAAAGGATGTTTACCTTCTTGGTACCAGAACAAGGGGATATATAATCAGTCCCACAAGGAAAGTGTACAGGAACAGGCTTGACATGGATAAGTATTACCTGACGGAAAACAATTCGGATGTGGCACTGGCCTATTCTGAAGCGCTGAGATATTCCAGAAGCTCATCTCCTTTTCATACGGCATATATAAATGGTTTTATGGCGCCTGTTTCGATAAGAGCGCTTCAGGCTGATGAATATGACTACTGGAACCTTATAAACACACCGGTAAGAACACATTCGGACAAGAGTGTCAAGATGAAGGATTTCTCCACAGTTACCACAGAAGTGACTGACAACACTATCAGCCGTGAGGATCAACAGTATGTTATTACTGTAGGCTATGATTTCATAGGCAACTATGAACTTGGAAGTATTATACTTAAGAGAAATATTGACGAGACAAATTCAATGCTTCCTCTCGGCTATACGGCACAGAGTGAATCATACAGGTTTTCGTGGGACCAGGGGAAAGCTAATTATTACCTTATTTTTCTTGTGATCCTGATAATTTATTTCATCTGTTCCATCCTTCTTGAATCGTTCAAACAGCCTTTCACGGTCATCAGCCTTATCCCATTTTCATTTATCGGCGTCTTTCTCACATTTCATATCTTCAGGATAAATGCTGATGAAGGTGTCTTTGCAGCGCTGATACTGCTGTGCGGAATAGTCGTGAATGCGACACTTTATATTCTGAATGATTTTAACAGTATAAGACGGAATAAACCTGCTCTTCCCGAACGTGTTGCATATTTAAAAGCGTTAAATGGCAAGATTGTTCCCATTATACTAACCAATCTTTCGATTATTGTAGGGCTTATTCCCTTTCTTCTTTCCGGAAAGGATGAAAGGTTCTGGTTTGCCCTGGCAGCAGGAACTATCGGGGGGCTGGTATTCAGTCTCATAGGATTGGTGGTGTATCAGCCAATAATGTTAAGGAAAATTGGTCATGCAGGTCGTGCAGGTCGTGCAAGTCGTGCAAGTCGTGCAAGTCGTGCAAGTCATGCAAGTCGTGCAGGTCATGCAAGTCATGCAAGTCGGGGCGAGTAGGAATTTATTATTAAATAGTGGTATTATGGCAACAGTTAAAAATTTTGAGGATCTGGTAATCTGGAAAATGTCAAGAGAAATTGTGAATCAGATTTACAAAGATTTCAAAGGATGTAAAGATTTTGGATTCAGGGACCAGATCACTCGTGCCGGCATCTCAGTAATGAACAACATAAGTGAAGGTTTCTGCAGGGTAAGTGATGCTGAATTCCGGCAATTTCTTAATATTTCAAAAGGTTCAGCAGGTGAAATCAAGAATATGTACTATATAGCAGAAGATCAACAATATATTTCCATAGATGAAGCATTGTCAAGAAGAAATAAATCTCAACAGTTAATTAACAGTATCAGTAGTTTTATGAAATATTTGAAATGTTCAATTAAACATAAATAACAACCTGCAGGACCTGCACGACCTGCACGACCTGCACGACCTGCACGACCTGTACGACCTGCACGACAAAAAGACATAAAATGGTAAAGTTCTTAATAACAAGACCTGTAGCCGTAATAATGACCTTCCTCGCACTCATCATGCTTGGGATTGTTGCTTCTCTCAGATTGCCTGTATCGCTGATGCCGGATATAGATATTCCTGAGATAACGGTTGCCATATCACGGCCGGATGTAAGCGCCAGAGAGATAGAGAACACTGTTGTAAGCCTTCTACGCAGAAACCTTCTGCAGGTACCCGGCCTTGATGACATTCAATCCGAATCACGTAACGGAAGTGCGCTTATAAGGCTGAGGTTTAAGTTTGGCAATGATGTCAATCTTGCTTTCATGGAAGTAAATGAAAAGATTGACGGCGCCATGAACAACCTCCCGCGCGATCTTGAGAGGCCAAGGATAATAAAGGCAAGCGCCACGGATATACCGGTCTTTCTGCTTAACATAACACTTACGGATGAAAATGCGGGTGAGGAGAAATTCATTGAATTAAGCGAATTTGCAGAGACCGTCATTAAAAGAAGAATTGAACAGTTGCCTGAAGTCGGTATGGCCGACATCACGGGACAGATAAAACGGGAGATTTATATCGGTCCCGACAGTAAAAAGATGCATAGCCTGGGAATAACGGAGAATGATATTACCCGGGCGGTAAGTCTTAATAATATAAATATAGGGAGCATCCTCGTAAGGGACGGCAAATACCTGTACAACCTCGAGTTCAGTTCATATCTGAAGGATCCGGATGATTTAAGGAATATCTATATAAAATCAGGTGACAGGCTTTTGCAGCTCAAGGATTTTGCCGATATCGGAATACGGCAGGAGAGGCCGGGGGGATTGTACTATTCTAACGGAACTAGAGCAATTTCTCTTGCGATAATAAAGGAATCGACAGCAAGAATGGCTTCTCTTGAAGAAAAGATGGCAGAAATGATAGATATCTTCAGGAAAGATTATCCTCAAATGGATTTTGAGATATCGCAGGATCAGACAAGGCTGCTCGATTATTCGATCTCAAATCTCCGGCAAAGCCTTCTTGCAGGAGGCTTACTTGCCTTCTTTCTCATGTTCTTTTTCCTGAAAGATGCGAAATCACCAATGATAGTAGGTTTCAGCATACCAGCCACACTTGTTATTAGTCTGTTGTTTTTCTATCTCGTGGGATTGTCGATCAATATTATCTCCCTTGCAGGACTGATCCTTGGAATCGGAATGATGATCGACAACTCGATTGTTATAATTGAGAATATTACACAATGGATCGACAGGGGTCTTTCACTGGTTGACGCATGTGTCAAAGGGACCAACGAGGTTATAACCCCTCTTATTTCATCGGTACTTGTTACTTGTGCAGTATTTATTCCTCTTATATTCCTGAGCGGCATCTCAGGCGCTCTTTTTTACGATCAGGCTATTGCAATCGTCATCGGTCAGGGTGTATCACTGCTCGTTGGTGTAACGCTTCTTCCCACAATATACTACCTTATTTACAAAAACGGGAAAGAGGGGATGCTGACCAGGTTTGTTAAGAAAGTAAGCCTCAAAGGGCTGGAGAAAAGGTATGAAGGAGGGATGAACTTCTTCTTCAGATATCGCAGGGCTTCAATGATAACATTCCTGCTTATAATACTGCTGATGGTGTGGCAGTTCATCAGCATGGAGAAGGAAAAATTCCCTGCAGTAAAGCAGGATGAGATTGTAGTGTCAGTCGACTGGAATGAGAACATTGAGATTAATGAGAATCTCAAAAGGATAAAGGAAATGGTTGATTACAGTAATAAGCTGACACTGCAGACTAATTTATTTATCGGTGAACAGCAATTCCTTTTTAACCGTGACTATGATCAGTCATACACGCAGGCAAAGGTTTATGTGAAAGCAAACGATCACTCCCTGCGTGACGACATTGAGAAGAATGCTTATGAATTTATAAGTAAAAACTATCCTGATGCAACGGTTGCTGTCAGGCCACAGCAGAATATTTTTGAAAAGATATTTTCAGCCTCGGAATCGCCTCTTATTGTCGAAGTAAGCCTGATGAAGGAAAAAAAGGTGCCTCCCGTTGATCAGATGATGGGTATTGTGGATAAGCTTCAGGAAAGCTGGCCGGATGCAGGGATTTCTCCGCCTTCGCTGGAGGATAAAATACTTCTGAGGCTCGATGCAGACAAGTTGCTCCTGTACGATATTGATCCGATGACACTGTACAACACTCTGAAAACATCGCTGAACAAGAACAATATAGGTGAACTGAGGGCATCGTATGAATTGCTTCCCATAGTGCTGTCGGGAAAAGAAAAGCAGATAAGCGATATTATATCCTCGGAGTATGTACTGAATAAGACAAACAGGGCAGTTCCTGTCAGTGAAGTTGTCAGGGTACAGAGGGTGCATGATTATAAGACAATAAAAGGCGGGATGCACAGCGAGTATGTGCCTGTAAATATGAATATTGAAACCAATACACCTTCAAGGATCACGGGAGAGATAAGAGCGCTTGTCACGAAAGATCCTGCACTTGATGTAAGGTTCAGCGGCGGGCTTATATCAGGTCAGCGGCTTTTCAAAGAGCTTGCAATAGTATTGATCGTGGCGTTGTTGTTGCTGTATTTTATCCTTGCAGCCCAGTTTGAATCGCTGACACAGCCATTTATCGTCCTTCTAGAGATTCCTATTGACATTGCGGGAGCGTTGCTACTTGTAAAGCTCTGGGGAGGTACTATAAACATTATGACAATGATCGGACTGATAGTTATGTCGGGGGTTATTATCAATGACTCCATACTGAAGGTTGACACAATAAATAATCTCCGTAAGGAAGGGATGGGGCTTAAAGAAGCCATTTACACGGGAGGTTCCCGGAGATTAAAGCCGATAGTGATGGTTGCAATGGCTTCGCTTGTATCAACAATACCCATACTCTTCAGTTCCGGTATGGGAGCAGAACTCCAGCGCCCTATGGCACTTGCCCTGATAGGAGGGATGTC
>CAZWUB010000142.1:0-10002 GCA_964637415.1 uncultured Rikenellaceae bacterium | reverse complement strand
ATCAAAATAACACAGTAACCCCAGTGGGATAGTTACACTAAACCTCCATCTGGTCTGTTAAAAAAAATTAATTCCAGTTTAATGTTTTGTTTTTTAAATCCATATATTTACATTTGGTTACTTCTTCCAGCTTGATTGTTAGTAATTTTAACCTCTAATAAAATCAATCTTATATGAAAAAATCTAGAATCTCAAGACGCAGTTTTTTGGGTACTGCTGCTGTTGGTGCAGCCGGTGTTGTTGCTCCTGTTATAATAACGGGTTGCAGCAGTGGGAAACCAAAACCCTTTGTACCGGTTGATAATGGTACATGGCTCGATGCCGCACCTGACGGACCGGTACTGAAAGCCGGTGTTATCGGTTGCGGAGGCCGCGGAAGGGGCGCTGCAATTAATTTCCTCAATGCAGGACCAAACCTCCAGATTGCCGCTCTGGGTGATACATTCAAAGACCGTGTTGATGAGGCCAGGGCAACAATTCTGAAACAGAAAAACCAGGAAGTTCCCGAAGACAAATGCTTTGTCGGATTTGATGCATTCCAGAAGGTAATTGAATCGGGTGTTGATATAGTTATCCTGGCAACCCCGCCATTCTTCCGTCCGGAACATCTGGCTGCTGCAGTTGCTGCACGTAAACATATCTTTGCCGAGAAACCGGTTTGTGTTGATCCGGTAGGAGCCAGATCAGTAATGGCAACCGCACTCAAGGCAAAAGAACTGGGATTAACTATAGTAACAGGAACACAGCGCCGTCACCAGCGTAACTATGTGGCAAACTATAATCAGGTAAAAGCAGGTGCAATCGGTGATATAGTCGGTGGAAATGTATGGTGGAACGGTGGAAAGCTCTGGCACCGCGACAATAATCCTTCATGGTCAGAAATGGAATGGATGATACGCGACTGGGTGAACTGGACATGGTTATCAGGTGATCATATTGTTGAACAGCATGTTCACAATATTGACGTCCTTAACTGGTTCACAGGATCCCATCCTGTAACAGCTCATGGAATGGGTTCAAGACAAAGACGGGTCACTGGTGATCAGTTTGATAATTTCTCGATTGAGTATATTTTCGAGGATGGAAGAAGATTCCACAGCCAGTGCCGTCAGATTAACGGATGCTGGAACAGTGTTGCTGAAAGATTGCAGGGAACCTCAGGATCTACAAACTGTATTGATACAATAACAGATATGGCAGGTGCTGAGATCTGGAAATATGCATATCCTCTCGACAGTGAAGGGAAACCATCCACCGGGGCAATGATGGATCCTTACGTCCAGGAGCATATTGATATGGTAACAGCTATCCGGAATAACCAGCCTTTCAATGAACTTGAGGCAACTGCAATATCGACAATGGTTGGTATTATGGGTCGTATTTCAGCCTATACAGGAAAGGAAACCACATATGAGGAAATGATGAACTCCGATCTGAAACTCGGACCTCAGGTATTTGCATTTGGTAAAGTTGATATTCCAAAGGCAGTTCCGGTTGCAGGGGACGCCTATGATGCTGCTGCTGAGGCAAAAAGAGCCGCAGAAAGAGCTGCTGCCAGGGCTAAGCAGGGGAATTAAACTGAATGACCAGCAGATAATAGTTAAATGATTATTCATTAAAGCTTATAATTATGATCAGCTCGAGAAGAGAATTCATAAGAAAAGCCACTGTATCAGGAGCTGCCGTAATGGCGGCTCCTTCAGTCTTTGGCCTGAGTACCGGGAAGATGCAGTCAAAACTACCCGATGCCACAGAACCTTTCAAACTCAAATACGGACCCAGTTTAGGAATGTTCCGTCAGCATGCCGGCCCGGATCCTGTTGATAATATAAAATTCTGCTACGACCAGGGGTTCAGGGCAATGTTTGACAACGGACTTATAAACCGCCCGGTTGAAGATCAGGTTAAGATAGCAAATGAGATGAACAGGCTGGGCATGGAGATGGGACCGTTTGTATTGTATGCAGATTTTGCAGTAACTTCATTTGTCCTTGATAAGCCCGAAATCCGTGAAATGCTTGCAAAGAAAATGCAGGAAGGCGTGGATTGTTTTAAGAGAACAGGAGTTAAATGGGCGCTTGTGGTTCCCGGAAGGTTTGATGAAAAGCTTCACAGGGATTATCAGACGGCTAATGTCATAGATAATCTCCGGATGTGCTGCGATATTGTTGAACCTGCAGGGCTTACTATAGTCCTGGAACCTCTGAACACTCTCAGGAACCATCCCGGGTTGTTCCTTAACGGGATACCTCAGGCTTATTCGATCTGCCGTGCTGTGAACAGGAAATCGTGTAAGATAGTTGATGATATTTATCATCAGCAGATTACCGAGGGTAACATTATCCCTAATATTGAGGCAGCCTGGAGCGAGATCGGAGCATTTCATTGCGGTGATAATCCGGGGCGTAATGAGCCGACAACCGGGGAGATCAATTATAAAAATGTTTTCAAATATATCTACAGCCGTAAATTTGACGGCGTTATAGGTATGGAGCATGGTATCAGCAACCGTGGTACCAAAGAAGGTGAGGCACGGGTTATCCAGGCCTACAGGGAATGCGATAATTTTGATGTGTAATTTGTCGGGACATGCCATGGCATGCCTTACTGTGTTGGGACATGCCATGGCATGTCCTTACATTATTATAATTTATTCTCTATTAATTGCCAGGACAGGTCATTTCCGTCCAGTGTAAATAAAATGAATCCGGTTGTTTTCGTTAACATGCTGCCATATCTTCCATTTGGAGAAGGTCCTGTTACATAATACATGTTATTGGTATACAGTACTTCAAAGAAATGGAAATGCCCCTGAAGCAGCAATTTAAGATTGTGGTGTGCAAAAAGCCTGAAGAACTCAATTGAATTAGATACTCCGTCATTATCAGGATTTCCGGACAATGAACCAAATTCAAATTTTTTCATGGAAGAAATGAACGGGATATGGCTGCATATAACAATCGGCGTAAGAGAGTCGGTAGCTGCCAGTTCATTCTTCAGCCATTCCATTTGTTCATCATCAACATTGCCGATATATTTATGACCTGTATCAGTGATCTTAATATCATCGATCATAAAGAATTTCCAGCCTTTATGGTCAAATGAATAATACCTTTTACCTATTCTGGATTCATACATTTTCTTCCCGAAGGAAGGATCTTCCCTGGAAATACCCGGGTTGTTTATACCAAAACATTCATGATTCCCTATTCCGGTATAAACCGGCATTCTGAACCTTTTTATCTGCGCTACATATAAGCTGTAGAGCGAATCAGCATAAGATCTTTCGGGTCGTGCTGCATCTCTGATATTATCCCCTCCGGTAACTATAAAATCAGGATTAAGTTCATTAATTGTATTTACAGCCTTATCAAAATACTGCATTGTTGGGTTGGTATAATCAAGATGAATATCAGTAATATAAACAAACGAGAAAGACCCCGGCTGATTATACCCTTCACTATTTTGTGCTCCCAGAGAGCCGGAGAAGAAGGTAAAAAGAAAATATGATATAAATAATAATTTTGTGCTGCTCAATGATTTTATCATCATTCCAAAATGTGTTCTATCGGTTTGGTCCCTTCCGTGCCATAAATCCTGATCCTAATTTTACCGTTTATTATATCCCCCCTGAGGTATGCATTATTGCTGTTCACAATAACAGGGAATGTTGTTTTTCCGGCAACAGGGGGATTGTAAGAGTATCTGTGGGTATGTCCGCTTAGGACTGCATCTATATCAGCCTTATTCAATAATGGCAAAAGTGTTTCATCGAGGTGAAGGGTTCCATGCCAGTTGCTGACGCCCGGCGGCATGTGAAGGATCACGATCCTGTTTTTTGTATTTTTAAATGATTTTTCCTCAATCGCTGTTTTGAGCCAGGCCGCCTGTTCATTTCTGTAAGCATCAAAATCGGCAAGACCGCTGTATTCTATATCTGAATCGGGCTTATCCTCACCGCAGTCAAGGATCAGAAAGGCTGCATCACCAACGTTGAATGTTCTGTAAACATTTCCGTCCTTAACCGGAAAATAATCCATGAGGAAATCAGCAAAAGGACCGCGGGTTTCATGGTTTCCTCTGTTAAATATTATCGGGATCCGTTTAGCAAAAAGCTCGATAGATGCATCCATAAAATCGGTAAAGATCTGTTCCTCATTATAAATTGCAGTTGACATGTCGCCGTTGAAGAATACCATATCAATTGAACTGAAGTCTGTTTCTTTACACAGGTCCTTCATGAATTGTGCCCTCCCGTGAAGGTCATTGAACATTATGAAAGACACTGTATCGTCATCGGCACTGAAGGTTCTGAATGAAAGGGAATTACGGCTGTATGCTGCATTTGCAACTGTGGTTCCGTAAACAATTTTAGAATCATTCTCCCAGCTGAGTACTTCTCTCGAAAACACTGCATACCGGTATCTTGTCCCGGGGGACAGATTTTCTATTCTGACTTTGTGCAGATGCGTAGCGGCTTGTTTTCTCCCCAGGGAGGTGTTATAAAACTTTGGGCGTTCTTTTCCGTAAAAATGGCTCCCGTCATCCGGAGCAATTTCAACCCACGATAAGGCATTACTGTTTGTAAGCCATACAATTGTAACTCCGGTTTCGTTCATATCGCACAGATAGGGTCCGTGAGTTATCCTGAAAGAGGCTTCATTCTGCCCGTAGGTGATGGACAATAATGATAAAAATGCTATTATAAGTTTGAATTTCTTCATCAATCAAATCTCTTTTAAGAAAAATAAAAAGCTATATAACCGCAAAGTGCGCAAAGTATACCGCAAAGATCGCAAAGGATTCGCGACCTTTGCGGTTAAAAAATCCACTGATAATCAGACCTATCCGGAATAAATTAGTATCCGGGGTTCTGGATCAGCTTGCTGTTCTTGCTCATTTCTGCACGGAGTATCGGGAAGAAGTAAGCCTTATCAATCCATTTCCATGTTTCAAAAGCAACTGGCACAATAGTAGGAACAGTAGCTGTAGTCTTATCAGGATTCATCTTATATGTTATATCGGCAACTTTGATTGGTTTATAGACTTCAGGGCCGATTACCCAGCGGCGGACATCGAAAAACCGTTGTTCTTCGAAAGCCATCTCAATACGCCTTTCATGGCGGACATATTCTCTTGCTGTTGCCTGGTCGCTTGTAATTCGCGGAGGCATTCCCGCACGTTTCCTGACCAGGTTCAGGGCATCAAGACCTGTCTGCAGATCAGCGCCTCCCAGCTCAATGCAGGCTTCAGCATAATTAAGAAGGATTTCACCGTATCTGATCCAGCGCCATGGTACAGTTGCATAGAAGTACTGGGCATCAACAGCAGGATCTAAACCTTTCCGTAGATAATATCCGGTATAACTACCGTTCCAGTTTTCCACAGTACTCTGTCTGGTATCAACACCATAATATATTTTCTTTGACTGGCTGGCTTCATCCCATCTTTCCCATTTACCGGCCTGTATAATACCCACCGGATCTATGTTTTGAACATCGGCCGGACGTGGTTTCCATACGGATCCTTCATAAAGTATCGTTGAATAAAAGCGGGGTTCACGGTTAGCATACGGTAGTGCTGCATGAGCCGGATTAGTCCAGCTGAATTTTGATCCGTCCTTCATTTCATAAGCATCAACCATTTCCTGGATGGGAGCGTTTGTCCCCCAGTTGTGATATCCGTTTGGCCCGGTAACTATTCCGTACATCTGAGCCTGGTTTGTTGTGAAGTATTTAATAAAGATATCCTCTTCGGTGTCCTTTGCTATGAAAAGTTCTGCAAGATTTCTGGCCACTGAATCTGTTGGAGCCGGATTTGCTTTGTAAAGGCTGTATGTCCCTAGATCCATAACAGCTTTTGCGGCATTTTTTGCAGAAGTCCAGCGATCTGTTCTGCTCCCGCCCGTGTAACCGATCAGCTCAGGATTTGAGTAACCCTGGAATACAGTTGTATTATAAAGGTCGCTTGCAGCATACAGTAATACTCTCGATTTCAGAGCAAGGGCCGCCCCTTTTGTTGCACGTCCTTTTGCATCGCCTGAGTGGGTTGCTGGCAAAAGGCCTGCTGCAAGATCCAATTCCTCAACCATAAAATCAACACAATCGCTATATGAGCTTCTCTCGATAAGGAATTCATCTGTAAGGCCATAGGGTTCGGTAATTATCGGAACACCGCCATAAACTGCAGTCAGTTCGTGATAAAGGAATGCACGAAGAAAATGGACTTCACCTTTCATTCTGTCACCCAGGGTTTTCCCATCGGTAACCGTGGATTCAAAAGGTACTTTATCAATATTTGCAAAGAAAATGTTGCAGTATCGGATTGTTTTATAAATGTCATCCCACGATCTGTATCGGCTTGGAGTACTCCACCCGGGGATCTGATCGACAGTAAGCAGACTGTTGTTAAAGTTCTTGGATGCACCATTGCCACGGTAATGACCTTCATCAACAATGTTTGATTTTAATCTTCCGTTACTGAATGGTTCATCAAGTCGCCAGTATATCTGATTTATGAATGTTTCAACCAGAGCCGGATCGTTCCAGACGTCAACTTCAGAGAATTCTGTCAGCGGTTTGGTTTCAAGGAATTCCTTATCGCAAGAAGTCAGTAAACCTGCAACAGATAATAAACTGATTAAAATATAAGCAATTTTTTTCATGATTCTAAGATTTAGAAGATTACATTAACTCCGATGTTGAAGGTCTTATTAAGCGGATATGCTGTTGCAGATGTCGATTCCGGATCGAAATCAGTCAGCTTATCTAATGTTAACAGGTTGACCCCGTTAAAGTAGATCCTTACAGCGCTGAGCCCTATTTTTTTGATTGAAGCGGGAAGGCTGTAGCCTATTTCAAAATTCTTGAGCCTCAGGTAATCAGTCTTTGAAAGCCAGTAAGTATTGTTCTCATTATCTCTCCAGTATTCACTGTAACGATTCCATGTCCTTGGTTTATTGGTAACCTGATTAGATTCTGTCCACCTGCCTTCTGCATCGGAAACAAGGAAATTGCCGGATTCACCTGCGAATTCATAATATCTGTTTACAACAGCTCCTGCAGCCCACTGGAAGAAAATTGCGGAATAGAAGTTTTTATAACCGAGATTAACGTTCATCCCGCCTGTGAATGTAGGCATATCAGTTTTATAGTTCATTTTTCGGTCCAGTCCGTCAATTTTTCCATCCTTATTCACGTCCTCAAAAATAATATCACCAGCTCTTGCGCCAGCCCAGTGAGGATAAGCATCAACTGCATCCTGATCCTTGAAAACACCTATCGCCTGGTAATATAATGATGAATTCATTGGGTGCCCCGTTGATTGCTGGTAATCAGGAATACCGGGTGTTTCATCCCAGAACTTAATTCTGTTCTTCTGGAATCCGCTGTTCACTGATACATCATATGTCAGGCCTGCCCATGAGCTGTTGTATCCAACCGTGAATTCAAATCCACTGTTTACTACTTCACCAATGTTTTCACGCGGTAATGTCAGGCCTGTCGATGCAGGTACCGATGCATTCCTGTATGTGAGAATGTTTGTACGCAGATTGTAAAAATACTCTGCAGAGAAGTTTAGTTTCCCCTTGTACATCTGAGCATCAAATCCTATGTTTGACTGATTGGCAACCTCCCAGGTAACATTTGGGTTTGGAATACGAAGCTCGCTGAGGATTTTGTTCTCAACGGAATTATTGAATGTATAAACCCCGTTCGTTGAGCTGTTATACCCGTAACTTGCAAGGTACTGGTAAGTATTAATACGGTCATTCCCGGTCTGTCCCCATGATCCGCGAAGTTTGAAATAATTGAAAATTGCAAGGTTGTTTTTCCAGAAATCTTCTTCCGAAACACGCCATCCCAGAGAGATACCAGGGAAGAATCCGAATCTTTTCCCTTCGGGGAATATATAAGAACCATCATATCGCCATACAAACTCGGCAAGATATTTCTGCATGAAGCTGTAATTGACACGACCGAAATAATTCAGTCTTGCACTTATACTCGCCGAACCTGTATTATTTTTTTCGGCATCGCCGCCTGCAAAAAGCTCATCGATGGCTGTTGATGCAAAATATTTCCGGAATGCTTCAAATTCCATTGATTCTCCGGAGATCCTCTCAGTACCTATAAGAAATCTGAAATCATGTACATTATTGAATGATCTTTCATAATTAAGAAGGGCATTAAGTGTTATAAGTCTACGGTCAGAGAATTCCTGGGTCAGCTGAGGTGTTGAGAATCCTTTTTTGCCCCTGACAAGAACAGGTTGATTCCCTTCGTCGTAAGTTGTTCCATCCCAGCTATACAGATACCAGGGTTTTTGCCATAGTTTGCCATTCCCTATCGACTTATCAACTGAAGCATTTCCTGTAAGAGACAATCCTTTTATCCAGGGAATTGTGATATCAAGTTTTAAAAGCGATTCGAAAATATAATTCTTTGTCCTATCATAACCTGTCTGGTTTGTTGTTACAACAACAGGATTGTTACCGTACTCGATATCCGGACCATTCTCACCGGTTGGCCAGTATGCTACTGATGTGGGATAGCCTCTCATGAGCATTGCAAAAATATTACTGGCCGAGCGGGTTGGGTAGTTCCTGTTCTCCTGGCGTCCTGAAATATCGAAACTCAGACTGATATTCTTTGAAATTTTACCGTCGATATTGCTTCTGAAAGTTACCTGGGAATACTTTGTTGCACTGTTTTTATAGATTGCATCCTGGTAATTACCACCGAGGGATACGAAATATTTCATGTTGTCAGTTCCTCCGCTGACCGACATATTTCCTGCCTGTTGTAAGGCAGCTGATTTGAAAGTTGCATCAAACCAGTCAGTGTTTGGAAAAGACCAGGGATCAGCACCTGATGCATACTTATCTATCTGCTCCTGAGTATAACGGGGACTTTTGCCTGAATACACATCTATTTCATTGAGAAGGGTAGCATAAGTTGCGGCATCACACATTTCGGGTATGACAGTGGGCATTGCCCATCCCTGGTTTGCGGTGATGTTGATCTGCGGTTTTCCCAGGGATCCTCTTTTTGTCGTTATCAGGATGACCCCGTTTGCAGCCTGTGCACCATAAATAGCTGCTGATGCGTCTTTCAGTACGGTGACACTCTCAATATCATCGGGATTAAGACGTTGCATACTTCGATTGGCAATACCATCAATTACTATAAGTGGTGAGTTATCTCCCAGGGTATTAAGACCTCTGATCCTCATTGTTGAATTGTCATTACCCGGTTCACCCGATCTTGTCACAACAACCAGTCCCGGTAACCTTCCGGCAAAGGTGTTTGTAAAGTTGATTGTGGAAGATGCTTTGAGGCTTTCGGCCTTTACTGCACTGATAGCGCCGGTTATTGTTGCGGTCTTCTGTGTACCGTATCCCACAACAACAACTTCCTCGAGTCTTGTTAACTCTTCGGCGAGAGTTACATCAATTCCGGTTCTTCCTCCAAGTGCAATTTCCTGTGTTACATAACCTATAAAGGAGAAGACCAGGGTTGCATTTGCATCCGGTACCGATAAAGAGTACCTGCCATCAATATCCGAAATTACACCAAGGGTGGTCCCCTGTACCTGGATATTAACCCCGGGCATTGCTTGTCCTGTCGATGCATCAGTAATTTTACCCGTAACCTGGATCTGCCTCTGATCAGACGTTATATCGTCATCAGCAGCATACAGCCCGGGATTAAAAGCAGTCCCGCAAAACAACAGCAGGAACACCGGAATAAGATTCTTCAGAATAGCTTTTTTAAGTATCCTGAAGAAAAAAGATTCATTTGCATTGTTGACTTTTTTCATTTTAGATTGTATTAGAGTTAGTTTAACTGCATATTACATTCCTGCAGATTGTTGTCAGGAAGAGTATGCAGATTCATCTGTAAATTTCAGGTTAGGTATATTGTGATATACCCGGATCAGGTTCTTAATGTTTCATAGGCGCTTGGTTTGGTTAATAATCTATCCTTATTGGGACATGCC
>CAZWUB010000141.1:0-10045 GCA_964637415.1 uncultured Rikenellaceae bacterium | reverse complement strand
TATTTAAGACAATTGGAACAATGAATCAGGGTGAAATCTGGCAAGCCAATCTGAATCCGTACAAGGGGAGCGAACAGGGAGGATTCCGTCCTGTCGTAATCCTGAGCGGTAACCTCTTAAACCGGCATTTACATGTTGTTATTTCAGCTCCTTTAACGACCAAAATAAAAAAATACAAAGGGAACCCGGTTTTAAAACCATCCAAAACCAATGGTTTAACCAATGAATCCGAGTTAATGGTGTTTCACATCCGGTCAATATCAAAGGACAGGCTGGTAAAGAAAATAGGAAATATTGATACAGAAGAACTCGATCTTGCAATCAAAACTCTTAATGATTTATTAAAATATTAGCGAATCTTTTCCTGACAATAAAGAGAACCTTACGGACCCGGATAAATACTCCATGATACGACAACCTCTTCTGCATTATTCGTACGCAAAATATAATATGCATATCCGGCTGTTAAAAGGTCTGAAACCTTTTTAAGCTTCATACCACCTGATGTAACATCTTTACAGCCGTCACTTAATCTTAATACTATTTCTGCCCTGGTTCCGGTCCTGATATGCAAACTGTTTTCATCTGAATTCAGCTCAACTTTATCGAGCCAACCTGTTGAGGAAATTATACTGATACCGCTTCCTTTATTTGGAATCACAAATGCTTCGCGGGTATCATCCGGCTTTGTAAACTGGAACGGAAGGTTGATCCTTCCATTACGGATAGAATATGCATGATTCAGAACAGCCAGGCAACTATCAGTACGTATAGTCAGGGAATAAGGATAATTAAGGGCTGATCCACTGAAAGCAATCACCTGTCCGGCACAGGAGGCTTCGTTTAAATGCTTATATATTTCGGGTGAGGATCCTGTTTTCCCTTCAACCTGTAATGGCAGGTCAGCAATATAAGGCAGGATCATCTTATTTTTTGCCACCAGTTCACCTGCCGTTTTTCTTTGTGCTGATGTCATCATTTTAAGGTTTCCCCAGAAACCTCTGCCACCAACAAGGGAGGTATTAACATTATACCGCTGTGCATCATAAGGTCTGACCTGGTGAGGATAAACCGCCTGAGTGAATAATTCTGTCGGAATAATGCCTGCATATTCATTTATCACAGTTCTCATTGATTTTGTCCGTATGGTACTGTAATCGTTATAAGCCGATGCTCCGTTATTCATCCAGAAGAGTTTCCCTTCCTGAAGGGGCATCAATCCTATTATGCAACGCTCTTTTTCAGTAAGATCTATCTCAATAACCACATCCGGATTGTACTCCCTGAGTTCCTTCATTGCACGGGTCACATAAAAAGGAAGCATATAACCGTAACGGTCCCGGATCTCTTCCCTGGAATATTTACTACTCCCGTGATGCAGATCAGAAAGTGTGCTGTTAAAGGTATTAATGGCATCCCACTTGAAAAACCTTATTCCATCATCGATAAGCCTTTTGCAGTCGTCAATAAAGAGATCGTAAAAATCGCTGACAAAGTCAAATGCCGGATGACCCCATTGTGCTTTGATAGGCTTCCCAAGATAATCACGCAATACCCATTCGGGATGTTCCTTATATCTAAGTGCCGTTGAATCGATTCCCATCGGAGAAAGCCAGATACCGGGAATAATATTATGTCTCTTCATTTCTGCAACAAGTGGTGCCAGTCCGTTTGGCAAACGTACCGGATGGGGCCTCCATACTCCCATCATCTCCTCCCATCCGTCGTCCAGAACAAAAAGGTCAACATTAAGCTCAGCGGCATAACCGATTTCCTCCAGGATGCGTTCTTCAGTAAAGATCTCGCGTAATCCGGTCTTATTGTTATTATCCCTCTGCATCCCCCAGGTGTTGTAATAGAAATGGCTCTTCCTTGATGAAGGATTTTCGGTGATTTGCTCCCATAAATACCTGTGTATGACCTGTTTTTCGTCATTTTTATTATGAAAAAATGCTGATGCGGACCATACTGATTCATAAGGTTTATCTGCAGTTATAAGCTCTCCATCAAGGTAGCCGCCACGAAGGATCTCTAAATGAATATCAGTATATGTTTCTTTTTTCGATCCGGCAACTGCCAGGAACCAGAAATCATCTTCACCTTCCACAATTCCTGAAGCCCCCTCAACACCCTGCTGAAGATCAATACCCTGTGCAACCAGACTCCTTTTGGCCGCGTTTCCGAATTCACTGCCGTAATTAATATCCTGTGATGAATGCTCATAAGCCATCAGCCATGAAAATTGGTGAGTACTGTATACTGCAAATGGCCCTTTTACCATAAAATTATTACCGGACGTAATAACCTGACTCAGGATCTCGGGATGGAACATATGGCAGTGAGCAAGATTAAGGCTGGAGGTCCGGTCATCGCGGGTAAGATCAGGATTGTAATCATCGATCAACTCCTTATCAAATGTTGCAATCCGGGTTTCAGTCAGACTGTCTGTTAACGAACCGCTGTTTATATTATAACGCGGAAATATGAAATGAAGATCCCCACTTAATTTGTTTAAAGCCAGCTTCTTCCTGCTGCTATTCTTGAGTATTATCTTTTCACGAATAAGTGTGGAATAAGGGAAGATCTGCCTGTGTATTTCAAGCTCCAGTCCACTGACCCTGCCTGTGGCCCTGACGATTATCTTAATTTCACTTCCACCGTTATTCAGTTTTCTTATTTCATGATGTCTGACCCTCCAGATAGGATCTGCTGAAGTTATTTTCTGCCGGTTTATTACAAATTCAAACCATGGAGATCCTTTATCTGATGCCAGAATCTCACTATTTGTCTCCTTGGAGAATACAGATACCGGGATTATTCTTCGGTTGGCAAAACTGAGAGAATGACGGGATACTTCGTTTTCCAACACCAGCAGGTCATTTTCGAAAGTGATCTGGCCGGATAAGAATAAAAAATTGAAAATGAATGTAACAGATACAATGGCTTTGTGCATTATAGGGAGTGTTAATAGTTAACAGCTAATTCTTTTTGTAATCGTTTCCATTAAGACTGTTTATGACCGATCCTAACCACATTTCAAGTTCCTTTCTCATTGATGCAGAAATTTCCGGATTTCGGTCGGACAAATCAATTGTTTCGTCAGGATCTGTTTCGAGATTATAAAGTTCAAATTTAAATTCGTCACCATTATTATTTATCCTGTGAAGTTTATGTGGCCAGTTAAGCCAGGCAGAATGACCCGGAAAAATATAAGCAGGATATATTGTATTTATCCTCCCTGCATTTAGAGCCAGTTTTGAAGTATCAACATCTGTTACTCCTGATTCCTGCTCTTTAAGAAGCTCTGCCATCAGATCTGCCGATCGTACCACCTGTCCGCTACCGGGGTATTGCCAGAAACCCATCGGGTTTGCTCTTTTTTCCATTTTATTATCGATCAATGGCAGTAAACTGATCCCGTCCAATGTAGGCTGATCTTCAATAGTAACACCTGCAATTTCAAGAAGTGTCGGATAAAAATCGCAAGTATTACAGGGAACATTTGTTATTCTGTGCTCAGGTATATGAACCGGCCATTCAAGAATGGCAGGTACTCTTAAACCACCTTCATATATCTGGCCTTTTTGCCCTCGTCCCCCAGTGCTTGAGTATTGCTTTGTCTGACCGCCATTATCACTGCAATACCACAGGATAGTGTTTTTATTGATCCCAAGTGTCTTCAGTTCCTGTCTTAGTTTGCCGAAGGCTCTGTCCATTCCGCTTATCTCACCATAATAATGCTGCAGTCTTTCTTCCATGCCCTCATATAGTTTACGATCTTCTTCCGCTGCCAGATGAGGATTATGTGGTGATCCGAACCATACTACTGCAAAGAATGGCTGTGTGTTATTTGAATGTTTTCTTATGAATTCCAGTGCTGCATCGATTGTGACCATGGAGCTTTCACCGTATGTTTGTACAGCTTTCCCTTCCCGGCTTAGTATGGGATCATTGTCAAAAAAATTTGGTGAGGAGAACCATTCATCGAATCCGCTGTTACCAGGACTGATCGGACTTTCTTTTCTTACAGGTCCGAGATGCCATTTCCCAAAATGGCCTGTCACATAGCCTGCATTTTTTAGTGCTTCTGCAACAGTAATCTCCTGTGGGCGGATAGTCTTGCCCCAGCTGAAGCAACCATAACGATTGGGATGACGTCCGGTCATCACACTTCCCCGGGTCGGTGAACTTACAGGCGCAGCTGCATAGAATCGGTCAAACCTCAGTCCTGTCCTTGCCATCTCATCAAAGTTCGGGGTTTTAAGAACCGGATGTCCGTTATATCCCATATCGCCCCATCCCTGATCATCGGCCATCACCAGTATAATATTCGGTTTGGCCGGCTCCTGCTTATTGCAACCGTTTAGACCTGCAGCAGTTATACAACAACCTGCAGCTAATGTTACATTTGATAACTTTAATAAATCCATATGAAAAAATCAATTAATTTCTTGTTATTCCCTTTAATGGAAGGAGTTTGGATGAAATTAGCTAATTTTGTAATATAAATCAAATTATAAAATTATGACTGACTATAAAACGATAATAACCATAGATCCCGGAAAAAGAAGTGGTAAACCATGCATAAGAGGAATGCGTATTACTGTTTATGATATACTTGGCTGGCTTGCTTCGGGAAAAACTAATAAAGAAATAATTGAAGATTACCCTGAATTGAAAGAAGAAGACATATTAGCTGCTTTAAGTTTCGCCGCAAACAGAGAACGGACAATTTATCAGGTTGCTATATGAAATTACTGTTTGATCAAAACATTTCTTTCAGAATTCTCAAGAGGCTTAATGATTTCTATAATGGTTCAAGTCATGTAACTGGTCTGGGATTAATGAATGCATCCGACATTGAAATCTGGGAATATGCTAAAATTAATCAATACACTATTGTAACTCAGGATTCTGATTTCAATGATATTTATCTGATTAAAGGATTCCCACCTAAAATTATTTGGATTAAAACCGGGAATCTGGATACTGATCAAATCGCTCAACTTCTCAAAAGACATCAACTTAGTATTGAAGCGTTTCTTAATGACGATAATCTGGGATGTTTTGAAATTTTCAGGTTCAATTAATTAAAAACCATTCTGATCTGTTTATTCATAGATAAACCTAATTTATTGGCCCCCTTTGTATTACTTAGTGACCACGATAGCTATCAAGAATTTTTTAATCAGGTTATTTATAATTCATCTGTTCCACCCCACTTTTGTAACAGGTATGGAGCCGTCCTCATTTCATATCCGGCATTGGTCCCGGGGATAGGATTAGCGTTCCTGTAATGAACCAGTTTCTGAACAGCATCAATTATTTCAGGACTTGCTATTTCAGGACTTGACTCATGGATTATATCTATACTATTTAATGCAAAATTCCTGTCAATAAAATCATATACAATTGTGTCCGATAGTATGTTGATATAGGCTCCAATGGCTTCTTCCTTTTCCCCCAGGCCATATAATGCCTCGGCAGCAAGTGTGGCGACTGATCCTGCTCTGTCATATGCAGCTTCCTTTAAAGAAGGAATAGCAGGTTCCGCTTTTTCTTTCAGTATTAATAATCCTGTTGCTCCCCAGTAACGTATTCCACTATGGTCATTCTTAAGGTAACCTATAAAAGTATCAAGAGCTTCGGGACCTCCCAGTGTTGCAAGATCGGCTGCCTGTATCAGTTCTTCAAAAGGACACTCATCCGAGCGCATGTAATCGTACATTGATTTTTCA
Organism: uncultured Rikenellaceae bacterium; assembly: GCA_964637415.1. Taxonomy (GTDB): domain Bacteria; phylum Bacteroidota; class Bacteroidia; order Bacteroidales; family VadinHA17; genus LD21. The sequence continues at coordinate 4,307 of CAZWUB010000141.1, read as the reverse complement.
CCCGCATAATATCCGTATTCGTCCTCAGGAATAAGGCCGACGTCTCGTATTTCTCTTCTCCAGTCCATTTCTGCCTTACGCATCCTCTCCAGTATTTCTGAATAGGCAGGATCACTTGCCAGATTATTGACATTCCACGGATCCTTGTGGGGATCATAGAGTTCTTCGGCCGGCTTTTCGCGGAAAAACATACTTTGTATTTCATTTGTCCTTCCTGCCTTAAATTCATTCAGCCATGACTGTGTTGAAGGAAGACCGAACAGTGTGCGCAAATACTGCATTGTGGGACGGAAAGGCATATAATTCCGGATGTATCGATACTGTTTGTCTCTTACCGCCCTGACCATATCATACCTTTCATCCATCCTTTCACGTGCCATATAAACAAATTGGGGATCTTTTGTCTTTTGCTTCCCCATGAAGGCTTCACCCTGCATATAATCAGGGACCGGAATACCTGTAATGCTGCATAATGTCGGAGCCAGATCGACAAAGCTGATAAGGCGATCCACTTTATCACCCGGTTTTTTTGCAGGATAGAAGTATTTGTATTTCTCAGGAATTCTTATCACAAAAGGCACATGTGTACCCGTTTCATATACGAAGCGTTTGCTTCGTGGCAGTACTCCTCCATGATCACTATAATAAAACACTATTGTATTTTGTGCCAGTCCGCTTTCTTCAAGTTCTTTAAGTAACTCTCCTACCCTTTTGTCCATATCCTCAACAGCGTCGTGGTAGACGGCCCAGTCAAAACGTATCTCAGGTGTATCGGGGTGATAGGGAGGCAGAATTACCTTGTCAGGATCATGGCGTAATTCCCCCACAGGAATTTTCTGCCCCCTGTTAACACTGCTTTCATGGCTCTCCGTAAGATTAAATACGGCAAAAAACGGTTTACCCTCAGGACGATTTTTATAATGTGCCTTATTACTGCTTTCGTCCCATATTTCATTTGGATTTATGCTGCCGGTATTATAATCGGTTTTACTGTTATTGGTACAGTAGTAACCTTCTTCACGCAATAATTCCGGGTAAGTCCGCACAGATTCTGATTTCGGATATGTACTCCTCATCTGTATATTACCGTTAGAATTTGCAAAAGCACCTGTAATAATACTATTCCTCGAAGGTGCGCTGACCGGATGTGCACTGAAAGCATTCGTATAAAGAAAACCTTCTCCTGCAAGTCTGTCAATATTGGGCGTTGTGGCAAACGAATTGCCATAACAACCGACAAAGAATTCACTGTTATCCTCACATGTAATCCAGAGAATATTCGGAAGTTCTTGGGGGGGGTTTTGTTTGCAACCTATGGTAAAACAGGCTGTAGAGACTGCGGTAAGAGCGATTACTGATTGGTTCTTAATTGATTTCATGTTCGATGTTTTTCATTGGGCATAAAAATGATATTTTTCAGCGGATCCTTTTCAAATTCATGGTTCTGAAATCCATTACCATTGTTCCGGGAATATCCAGAGCTTTTAATGTCATAAAGCCTGATCCTTTCTTAAGATGAATAACACCCATATTCAGAGGCCTGAAATCCTTAACATATGACTGGGTCCGGGGAATACGGTCGTTTTCCATGCCTCTCAAAGGAGGATCATGAGCTTCGGCAATTCTTGCAACCAGCTTATCCGATCCAAATGATAATTGAAATTCAGATCCGACATCTTCAGCAGGGCATGTATAATATATTTCGACTTCATAGCTACCCTCGCTTAATACTTCCGAACTCCAGGTAATACTATCATTTACGCTTGTCCAGTTGGTAAAATATGTACTGTTCGGACTTCTGTTTGACCGGACAATATTGCCATAAGGTTTTCCGTCGCGGGCTGGCAGCTGAGTGCATCTAAAGTCAGGATGGCCGACTGTAAATCTTCTTTCATCAACAGGTATCTCCGAAAGAACATCCCTCCTGAACTGATCAGCAACCATTTTCATCTGCCTTGTAATTTCAGGTTCCTCTTCCGATATATTTTTATACTGTCCCGGATCATCAATCATATTAAAGAGTTCCCCCTGAGGATCGAGTCTGTAGTTTTGACTCCTGATACTAACACGTCCATTCCATGATGAAATTATATACCTGTCATTCCAAGAAGATCCCGCATTCAATATAAGAGGCTTCAGGCTGACACCGTCCAGAAGATTCTTAGTTTTGTAATCAATGCCGGCCAGTTCGGCAAGCGTCGGAAAGAGATCGATGACACCGGAAATCTCATCAATCCGGGTACCAGGTTCAATTCTGCCCTTCCATTTGATAATCAGAGGAGATCTCACCCCACCCTCATCGACTGAACCTTTTCTGCCCTTCATTCCGCCATTCCACCGCCATTCATTTGGTCCGTTATCGCAGAAATAAAGAACGATGGTTTCTTCATCAAGTTCCATCTCTTTCAACTTCTCCATAATTCGTCCGACATTCCAGTCAATGTTTTCACACATTGCCAGAGCTGCCCGGGTAAATGGAATATTTTCCTTTACACGCTCGTCAGCGAACATCTCCAGCTCTTTATCCTTGAATTTATCCCACCATTTGTCCGGGACCTGCATGGGAGAATGAGGAGTATTATAAGGAATGTACAGAAAAAACGGATCATTACGGTGCTTGCCGATAAAATCGATTGCCCTATCAGTCATATCATCAGTAATATATCCATTCCCCTTAACCAATTCGCCGTTATGTTCCATTAGCTGGGAATTAAAATAGTCCCCCCAATGTCCTGAGCAAAAGCCATAAAACTCATCGAATCCTCTTGCATTTGGATGGTATGGGTATTGCATTCCATTATGCCATTTGCCGAAAGCAGCAGTTATATAACCAGCCCGCTTAAAAACCTCCGCGATAGTTGTTTCATCAAGATTCAGACGTTCACCCCCTTCAGAAGTACTGTAAACGCCACACCTGTCGTGATAACGGCCGGTCAGGAGCTCCGCCCTTGTCGGGGAAGAAACCGGACAGACATAAAAATGATCAAATAGCGCACCATTTAATGCCAGCTGATCGATATTTGGTGTCTGAAGATTCTTATTTCCGGTGATGCCAAGATCGCCCCATCCCTGATCGTCGGACAAAATAAGGATGATATTAGGCCTGGTAGGCTCCTGCGTATTGCAACCGGTTAAACCTGCCGCAGTTATACAACAACCTACAGCTAATGTAACTTTTGATATGTTCATAAAATAAATAACCCTGTTATTCCGGCTTTGGAAACTCCCTTATAGGGCTGTACCTCACATAAGTCTCAAATATCTCTTTGTCAGGGCCCACAATCCTTGGATCTTCAGACCTGGTAAGCTCTTTCAGCAATTCATCCTTCATTTCCTGCATTATATCCGAAAATTTGGGATTGTCAATGATATTGGTCAGACAATATGGATCCTTCTTAACGTCGTATAATTCAAATTCAGGTCTTTTTGCATAAGCCAGATCAAAATAATGAGTCAGGTTAGGATCAGCATGATTTTCAATCAGGAAGGATTTGGACGGACTGGCATCAACATCTGTAAATGCCCAGTCGGAATGATGCACACCTTTTTCATCGATTCCGTAGATCGGGCGGAGTTTCCCTGTTTCGGTATCAATTGCCTGAGGATCACCTGCCGGCCATAATTCCGGCTTCATATTCCAGATTAAAAGGAAATTCTTACTCCGTATTGCACGTAACGGATATCCGAGGTTGTCCCACCGCGATGATGAATGACGCTCTCTTCCGGCAAAAATATATTTCTTCGTCTCATCAACTATTCCGGATTTTTTTGATTCAAGGATGTTAACAATACTTCTCCCGAAGATTGGCATCATACCTTCCGGTTTTGTATCTGTCATCTCCAAAATGGTCGGAGCAAAATCAGCAAAGCTTACCGGATCATCCACAATTCTGTTGCCGGGAAATCCATCGGGATAGCTTATTGCCAATGGTACATGAACACCATATTCAAAAGCATTTGCTTTAGCTCTCGGAAAAGGCATTCCGTTGTCACCGGTAACAAAAACAATAGTGTTTCCCAGCTCCCCGATTGAGTCAAGATAATTAAGTATTCTTGTAAGATGAAGATCAAACCACTCAATTTCCACCGCATAATCAAGAAGATCTCCTCTGATAACTTCATTATCCGGAAAAAATTCTGGTACCTCGACCATTGACAGATCTTTTCCGTTACGCTTCCATGAATCCTTTTCATAAGCCCTGTGAGGCTCCGTTGCACCATACCAGAAATAAAACGGTTGTCCTTCACCACGTTCCTGCATAAAATCACGGAAATTGGCATAATAATTCGTGGCACCTATACATCCG
>CAZWUB010000140.1:6696-10087 GCA_964637415.1 uncultured Rikenellaceae bacterium | reverse complement strand
ATAATTTACTGTATTCCTTTGTGTCCTTTGTGTAATCCTTTGTGCTCTTTGTGGTTAAACAACCATGCTTATTTAACCACAAAGGGCACGAAGGTATCACAAAGAGCTCAAAGTTTTTAAATTAAAAAATTAAGGTATTCTCTCCAACCAATTACATAACAGAACATTCCCTGACCGCCCTGATAAATGCATTAATATTTTCATCCCTGACCTCCGGAGGCATACCTCCTCCTGCTGACCAGATGATCCTTTCACGGGAACTGATCTCCCCGAATGCCTTTTTTACGGCATCCTCAACCTGGGCCGGTGTACCTGCTGCCAGTACATCCCTAGCGGGAATGTTACCAACAAGCACAACCTCGGGTCCTGCAAGATCTCTTATCTCTCCCATTGAATGGTTAAACGAGAAATTGAACATATTAACGCCAATTTCCTTCAGGTTTGCAGCAGTGATAAGGCCGTCGGCATCGTTATGAAGAAAACGGACTTTGGCACCGGTAACACTGAATATCTCCTTGAAATATGGAACAGCAAACTCCCTGAATTCGTTTTCACCAATAAATCCCATTATATCATCAAGAACAAGAACCCCGTCGATCGATGGAAAACATTCTTTCTGCCATTTCAACCAATCGCAGACAAATTTTGTTATTTTCTTCAGAAGTTTGTGTGAATTATCCGGATCGAGGGCAAGCGCAGTCATAAATTCCGTTGTACCCATAAGAAAACTTGCAATATTCATCGGTCCCCTTGCAATTGCAAACCTCACCTGATGGCCTGATTCTATTATAGCTTTCTGATTGTTCCTCAACCTGCTTATCATGAACGGAAGCAGCCCGTCGGTCTTTACATTTGGTTGCGGAAGACTGTCAGCTTCCCCGGCCTCTGACATAACCTTGTCAGCATGAGGAAGATTATTTTCCCAGAAAACCATCCTTGATCCGAATGCCGAAGGTTCGGTACACATCCCGTATTCCGACCAGAACCCGGGCATAAACCATAATTCAGGGAAAGTGGAGGCGGCTTTAAGGTTCGATCTCATCCATAATTCATCTGAAGAATAATAATCAACTGTTGAAATTCCATACCATCCCGGTATCCAGGGGCTGTCGATAATAAACCCGGCCGGCTGATAGCTCAGCTTTTCTCCGTCAATTAGTCTTATCAGATCATCCCAGGCTGAATTACGCATCGTTTTAAAAGATTAAAATCAAAAAATAATAATGGAATAAATTTGGGAAAATATTTTAACAGAAAAAAATCAAATTGTTAATGGTTCTATACGGTATGAATCTATCGGATCGCAGGTACATACAAGGTTCCTGTCGCCATAGCCGGCATCTATCCTGCCTACTGACGGCCAGAATTTGTTTTCAGCGATCCATGGAGCAGGGAAAGCAGCTTTCTGCCGGCTGTATTTATGTGCCCAGTCATCTGCCGTTACAACCATCGCAGTATGAGGTGCATTAAGAAGAACATTATCTGCTTTGTCGGCCCGGCCGTCCTTTATTTCTTCAATCTCGGCCCTTATCGATCTCATGGCATCAATGAACTTATTCAGCTCCTTCAGCGACTCCGATTCAGTGGGCTCAATCATCAGTGTCCCGTGAACAGGGAACGACAGTGTGGGAGCGTGAAATCCATAATCCATAAGACGTTTGGCTATGTCAGACTCTGTTATTCCGGCTTCAGCCTTGAAATTCCGGCAATCGAGGATGAATTCATGAGCAACAAATCCGGTTGTTCCGGTATAGAGTATACTGTATTCATTTTTCAGTGAAGAGGAAAGATAGTTGGCATTCAGAATGGCATATTCAGTTGCCAGTGTCAGTCCTTCTTCTCCCATCATCATAACATAAGCATGTGAGATAGTAAGTATATGTCCGCTCCCGAACGGCGCTGCTGCAACAGCAGTTGTACCATGACTTCCTCCGGTCTTAACAACAGGATGGGAAGGCAGGAATTCCGCGAGTTTTTCATTTACAAGAATTGGCCCCATGCCTGGTCCACCCCCTCCATGAGGTATTGCAAAGGTCTTGTGAAGATTCAGGTGGCAGACATCTGCACCTATCCTTCCTGGACTGGTAAGACCTACCTGGGCATTCATATTGGCGCCATCCATATAAACCAGTCCCCCGGTCTCATGGATTATTTGTGTCATCTCAATCACTGAGGCTTCAAACACACCATGTGTTGAAGGGTAGGTTATCATAAATCCTGCAAGCTCATTTTTATGTTCACCAGCTTTCTTTCTCAGATCCTCAACATTAATATTACCTTTTTCATCACATTCAACAACTACAACCTGCATTCCGGCCATTACTGCACTTGCAGGGTTTGTTCCGTGTGCCGATGAAGGTATCAGGACAACTTTTCTGTGTCCTTCACCCCTGCTTAAATGGTATTCCCTTATTACAAGAAGTCCTGCATATTCTCCTGCAGCTCCCGAGTTAGGCTGAAATGAAACCGCTGAAAATCCTGTTATCTCCTTCAAAGCCTCACCCAGTTCATCCATCAGCTGGTGATAACCCAGTGCCTGATTTGCCGGAACAAAAGGATGAATATTTGCAAACTCCGGCCAGCTCATAGCAAACATCGAAGTCGCAGGGTTAAGCTTCATTGTACATGATCCCAGTGAGATCATACTGTGAGTAAGTGAAAAATCCTTTCGCTCAAGCATTTTTATATAGCGCATCATCTCAGTTTCACTGTGATACCTGTTGAATGCGGCAGGTTTCAGGAACAAAGAGCTTCTTAGAAATTTCCCTTCAGGATTGCAGTTGCACAGTTCAGTAATCTGGTCTGCCTTTTTACCTGCAGCTTCGGCGAATATCCCGGTTACAGTGTTAAGCTCCTTAATTGTTGTGATCTCATCGGCGCTCAGCATTACGGTGCCATCAGCCGGATAGAAGAAATTAACTTCCCTGTCAAGTGCAGCTTTCATTATATCCTGCTGGGTAATTCCTGAAGGAAGTTCAATTTTCAGGGTATCGAAGAAAGCTGAGTTAAGTTGTCTGAAGCCAAGCTTAGTAAGGTTTTCATTCAGAGTGCATGCCGATCTGAAAATATTCAACGCAATATTTTTCAGACCCTCGGGGCCATGATACTGTGCATACATTCCCGACATTGTTGCAAGAAGTGCCTGCGCAGTACAGATGTTTGAGGTAGCCCTTTCCCGCTTGATATGCTGTTCGCGTGTCTGCAGGGCCATTCTCAGTGCAGGATTTCCCTGGGAATCTACCGATACTCCGATTATCCGTCCGGGCATGCTTCTTTTCAGAGAATCCCTTGTTGCGAAATAACCGGCATGCGGCCCGCCAAAGCTAACAGGGAGTCCCATCCTCTGACTTGAGCCTACTACTATATCAGCACCCCATTCACCCGGAGGGGT
>CAZWUB010000140.1:0-6596 GCA_964637415.1 uncultured Rikenellaceae bacterium | reverse complement strand
GCCGCTGCTGTTGATTCATCAAGAAGCGATGCATTCGCTATCTCCATTCCTGTCAGCTCAATTATCATTGTCTGGAAGTTCAGAAGGGCTTCAAGTCTTCCCTGTGAGATTTCAGCCTGATAGGGTGTATAGGAAGTATACCATGAAGGATTCTCAAGAACATTACGGATTATAACCGAAAGCAGTGCAACACCGTAATATCCCTGTCCAATAAATGACCTTAACTGTTTATTCATTGAACCAAGACTTCTGAGGTGATTAAGATATTCAAACTCACTCATAGCTTCCGGCAGGTTAAGTTTTTTCTCAAGTCTTATTCCTGAGGGGACTGTCCGGTCAATGAGCTGATCCAGCGATTCAACACCGATCGTGTCAAGCATCTGCTGAACTTCATGATTACGGGGACCGTTGTGGCGGGTAACAAATTTGTCTGTGGACATATTATTGACTTTTAATTATTTTTTAAAGTTGATAACATTGAAAGTCGAAAGATGTTCGGCTTTTTTTATCTGAAATGTGGATTTGTTTTAATTTCATCACTGATTGTTGTTGATCCGTAGTGACCGGGATAAACGACAGTTCCGGAAGGGAGAGTAAATAATTTTGTTTTTATACTCGTAATCAGTGTATTAAAATCTCCACCTGGAAGATCCGTCCTCCCAATGGTCCCTGCAAACAAAGCATCACCAGTAAAAACGATATTCTCTCCTTCTATATAAAAAGCAATACTTCCCGGGGAGTGACCCGGAACATAAAGGGCTTTTATATTAAACTGCCCGAAAGTAATGATCTGTCCGTCTTCCAGAAATCCTTCCGGTTCAGGTGGGGCGTCCATGCTCAGGCCGAAGAACATAGCCTGTTTCACAGAATTTTTTCTGTTCATTTCGTCCCCTTTGTGACATAAAGTACCAAGCTTATATTTTTCAAGGAACCACCTGTTTCCAAAAATATGATCGAGATGACAATGAGTATTGAGCAATAACACAGGTTCGAGCTTTTTCTTTGCAATGAAATCAGTCAATTGTCCGAATTCCTCATATGTATAGCATCCGCAATCAATTACGGCACACTTATTATCATCACCTTCAAGTATATAAGTATTTACTTCGATCGGTGAAAAAACAAGTCTGTATATCTGCATTATAGCTTATTTTTCTTTTACAATACCTCTCAGCATCGGGACAAACACATAATGTCCGTGAGTTGAATAATCAAAATCATCTTCCCCGGTCCTCTTTACAAGTGTCATCACCTGTGAAGAGCTGTCTCCCACCGGAGCAACAAGCTTTCCTCCGGTTTTGAGCTGTCGGATGAGGGCTTCAGGGATCTCCCTGGTGGCAGCTGTAATGATAATACCATCATAGGGACCATACTGAGGTTTACCTGCATAACCGTCACCAAAAAAGAACGCAGCTTCATAGCGAAGTTCTGACAGGCTTTTCCGGGCTTTGACATATAATTCCCTGTGACGCTCTATAGTATAAACCTTTGCCCCCATCTCAACAAGTACGGCAGCCTGGTATCCTGAACCGGTACCGATCTCAAGTATTTTATCCCTTCGCTTTACTTCAAGAAGCGAAGTCTGCACTGCAACAGTGTAAGGCTGGGAAATTGTCTGACCGGAGCTTATGGGGAAAGCTTTATCGGCATAGGCATGAATGAGGAAAGCCGGATCCATGAAAAGATGCCTGGGGACAACATCCATTGCCCTCAGGACTTCCTCATCGGTAATCCCTTTCTTCCGGAGTTCTGCTATAAGCTTCTTCCTTTTTCCTCTTGCTTCAAAATCATCTGTCATTTATTCTCAGGCAAATCACAGGTTCAGTCGGTAAAAATAAAAAAATTTCTATCTTCGCCGGCAATATGAGGCCAGAACTCATCGATCTTTATGACCGGAACCAAACCTGATTATATAAAAAACATTTCGAGTATATACAGCGAAACTGAAAAACCGGCACGTCCTGAACTGCTCCGGCAGTTTACAGATGTGCTTATTTCGGTTATTGCACTGCTGATTTTAAGCCCTGTAATAATTATCCTTTCAATTCTTATCAGGATATCGGGCAAAGGCCCTGTTATTTATTCGCAGGACAGGATAGGCAGAAACGGCAAACCATTTGTAATCTTCAAATTCAGATCGATGATCTATAATGCCGAAACAGGAAATCCATTGTTATCGGGAATTAAGGAGGAGAGGATTACGCGTATTGGCAAGTTCCTCAGGAAATACAGGATTGATGAGATCCCTAATTTCATCAATGTGATAAAGTGCGATATGGCAATTGTTGGTCCGCGTCCGGAGCGTAAGTTTTTTATTGACCAGATTGTAGAAAGAAATCCGGATTTTACAAAACTTCTGAATGTAAAGCCAGGGATCACATCATGGGGACAGGTTAAATACGGTTATGCCACAAATGTTGATGAGATGCTTGAAAGGCTCGATTATGACCTCTACTACATAAAAAACAGGTCATTGTGGTTTGATATTAAGATCCTTCTTTACACAATCGTTACGATCCTCAAGGGGAAGGGGCTGTGAGGATTGAGGGGGAGATGAGGTGAGGGGGAGATGAGGTGAGGGGGAGAAAGGAAGCTCAGAGCTCAGGGCAGTAATCAGTAATCAGTAATCGGTAATCGGCATTGACTGACTGGATACCGAATACTGAATACCGAATACCTATTACCGGCAAAAATTAGTCAGTTAAATCTTAAAAATTCCTATTGGTTTATATACCGGTCCGGCTGGTTTAAGGATACTTTCATACAGGATAACTTCCTGAACATTTACTTTCTGAATTCCGGAATCCTTATATTTTTCAACAGCTGATCTCAGTGCACCGGGATCCCTGAGAGACTTGATCCTGCCAATCGTTATATGAGGTCTGAAGGGCCGGTCTTCGGTCTTGAATCCAGTGTCGTCCAGACCTGTCTTTATTACTTCATGGAGCTCAACAAGCTTTTCAGAATTTCCAATTCCGATCCAGATAACTCGCGGATCCCTGAAATCTTTAAAGACACCTGCTCCGGACAGATTAAAATCAAACTCCCCGAAACCATTGCATTGCTGCTTCAGCATAATTGCTGCAACCTTTATTCTATCTTCTTCTGTATCTCCCAGAAAAGCAAGGGTCAGATGTATATTTGCAGGATCGACCCAGTTTATTTTTTCATGACCCAGGATTGCCTTAAGAGAAAAATGAATTCTCAGAAATGTATTCTCAGGTTCTATTTTTATTGCTATGAATATCCTTTTCATATATTTCTTATAAGGCTATTTATCCGGATCACAACCACCCCATTTCTATATCTCTCACAATTAGCTCAATAAGAGCATCCTCTCCAAATGGATCATATTCCGCCTTGAGATTTGAACCGAATATCCTGGCTATTCCCTGCCAGAAAGCTGCAGAAAGAAATCCCCGGTACTGTTTTATAAGTTCAAACGAAGTATTCTGTGTCTCCCTGTCGATCAGTTTTATAAGCAACCGCCCCTGAGTGATCGTCATATTTCGGGCATCATCTTCAAATTCACCAAGTATTTCCTTTTCAACTGTTTTAAGCAATTCCCTTCTCTCCTTTTCATCTGTAACCGCTTCAAGCTGTGAGTTTACTTCTGCAAGCTTTTCCCTGGCAATAACAGCATAGGGATATGTTTTTTTCAGGTTATAAATGAGCCTGTCATATTGTCTGAGTTGTACCCTGGTTCTCCTGGGAGAGCTTTTCTTCTGCTGGGCGACAATGGTGACCTCTTTTATTTCAACCTCCGGCAGGGTTAATCCGTCTCTTTTTACATTCTGAAGCACATAAACCCTTCCCGGTAATGTATCGGTAACATTCAGTGTATCCCTGACCTGTCTGGTTGTATCCATTTGCCCATAGGTACAGGCACTGACAAGAAGAAAGAATATTATTACCAATATATTTTTCACAGGATCCCGGATATACTGCAAAGTTATCAAATTACGGGCCAATTTGGGCAAGGTGTCGGAAGGAAAGAATATTGGTCGTGTGGTCGTGCATTCATGCGGTCTATTCGTCCCTTCGTCTCTTCGTCCCTCATACTCTCCTTCCGGCCATGTTTTCTTGTTGTGTTTCATGTCAGGGTATTCTGAGGGTAAAGGACTGAAACTGACACGAAAAAAGATAAAAATAATTCCGTTACAATCAATTTTTTCCTGATTTTGTTATACGTCGTGTCCTGCTTTTGGTGTAACTTGTATAGCAATTAAGAAACCTGATAATTTCGGCAGACCTAATTTTCTGATAGCTATAAACCATTTAAATCATTCTATTATGAAAAAACAGCTTTTACTCAGTATGATTTTTACGCTTTTATGCGGATTCATCTATGGGCAGCACCTTATAAGGGTAAATAACGACCCGGCTGCCGATGCGGATTATACTACACTTCAGGCAGCAAACGACGAAGCACTCCCGGGAGATACAATTTATGTCGAAGGATCTCCTGCAAATTATACCGGTGCGTATATCGATAAAAAACTAATAATAATCGGCCCCGGTTATTTCCTTGCTGATAATGACAGTACCCAGGCAAATTCTCTTGATGCCAACATTGCCGGTTCACTTGACTTCAGAACAGGTTCAAAGAGCAGCAAGGTTAGCGGTTTAATAATATCGCAAATAAATATCAATGATGATGAAATTGTTGTATCAAGGTGTAATGTTCACTCAATTTATATTTTTGCTAATAGTAAAAACATCCTGATAACACAAAATTATATTAATTATTCAATTAGTGTTTCAGGTGGGAATCTGACCAGTTCAATTATTACTAATAACATAATCGGATGGGCGATAACTGCAAATAATACAAGCTACCCGTTACAGATTACAAATAATGTTATTAGGGGAGGAAACGGAACTCCTATCAGTGTTTATTATTCAACTATTTCGAATAATATATTTACATCAACAAATTATAAGTTGCAGGAGAATACCGGAAATTCCATAATCAACAATCTTTTTGCCTATGCCGGCACCAATGCCAATGGGAATATATACAGCATCACTATGACAACTGTGTTTGTCGATTTTAATGGCTCTCTTGGTTACAGTAATGATGAAAGGTATAAGCTGAAAGCCGGCTCTCCTGCTTTAGGGGCAGGTGTCAGCGGTGTAGATTGCGGTGCATTTGGAGGAGTAACTCCCTATGTTTTGTCGGGTTTACCTCCTTTCCCGCGTATATATGAAGCTACAATACCCGGCACTGCCTATTCCGACAAAGGCCTTTCCTGCAATATAAAGATCAAAGCGGGTAAGTAGAATGAAACCAGGGGTAACAATGAAAAAGCTACCTTTAATTATTGTGTTTATTTTTTGTGTTCAATTATGTATTGGACAGAAAATAAACAAGGCGGAATACTTTATCGACAGTGATCCGGGATTTGGGCTGGCAACACAGATACCAGTCTCCACGCCGTCAAAAGATGTGTCGTTAAGTTTCCAGGTGAATTCAAGCGGGCTTACACAGGGTTTTCATATGATGGTACTGAGAGCCCACGATGACAAAGGATTGTGGAGCACAACCCGCCAGCAATCGTTTTATGTTTACAGGCCTGAAAGTACAACCGAATATAAGATCACCAAAGCTGAATATTTCATCGATACTGATCCCGGATTCGGCAAGGCAATTTCCGTTCCGATAGGCACTCCGGCAAAAAAGTTATCTCTCTCTTATAATGTTAATATCACCGGATTATCACAGGGTTTTCATATGATGGTCATGAGAGCCCGTGATGAAATTGGACACTGGAGCGCTACCCGGCAGCAGACATTTTACGTCTACAGTCCTGCAAGTACCACAAGCGCAAAAATTAATAAAGCAGAGTATTTTATCGATACCGACCCCGGCTTCGGAAAAGCAACTGAAATTCCGGTCTCAACACCGTCAAAACTTCTCTCCCTGAACTTTAATCCGAATATTACGGGACTCGCACAGGGATTTCACATGCTTGTTGTAAGAGCCCGCGATGAGATGAAGAAATGGAGCAATACAAGGCAGCAGGTGTTTTATGTTTACAGAGGTTCGCCCACGATTGCTCCGAAAATCACCGGATTGGAATACTTCATTGATAATGATCCCGGATTTGACAAAGGAACGAAGGTAACTGTGCCAGTACCTGCCGACAGGGTGGAATTGGAATTTACAGTGTCACTGACAGGCCTCAGCAGCGGAAATCATATTTTGTATATGCGGGCCAGAGATGCTGCGGACCGGTGGAGTAATCTCTATATTCATGCATTTACGTTAACAGTAACTGCAATTGGTGATGAGATCGTCCCCTGGTTCAAAATGTATCCGAATCCCAGTGAAGGTAACTTTGTGATCGATTTTGATGATCTTCAGAGAGGTTCTGTTAAAATTACTATTACCGATCTTAACGGCAGGAATGTATATTCCAATGAATTGAATGGTGAGCTTATTCCTCTTTCAGTTGATTTACCCGATGGGATTTATATGCTAAGAGCAGAATCAGGGACCCAGCACTTCATGCAGAAGTTAATTATCAGGAGGTAATACGAGGCTGCCAACTGAAGGCTCCGAATCGCGCCTACGTATTATAATACGTATTATA
>CAZWUB010000139.1:0-10088 GCA_964637415.1 uncultured Rikenellaceae bacterium | reverse complement strand
GTAAGTACTTCTTTCGGATCTACTTTTTCAAAGATCAGATCTACTTTATTTAGTCCTCTTTTTTCCATAATCCTGTAGTGTTATCTTTTTTGCATATAACCCTTAATGATCTCTACAACCTTTTCCGGGGTCAGCTCGGTATAAGGCATTTCATTTATCAGTATTGCAGGAGCCTTATGGCACCAGCCTATGCAGTTAGTTTCAATAAGACTGAACTGCCTGTCCGAAGTAGTCTCACCTACCTTTATCTTAAGCATATCCTCAAGGGTTTGAATAATCTCACTCTTCCCTTTCATTGAACAGGTTATTGTTTTACAGACCCTGATAACATATTTACCTCTCACGTTCGTATCGAGAAAGGTATAGAATGAGGCTGTTCCGTAAACTTCAGCTGCCGATATATCCAGCTCTTTCGCAACTTCAACCATAGCCTCGTCGGTAAGGTAATTATACCTTTCAACAATACCCTGGAGAATAGGCATGAGACTGTCCCTCGCCCGGCCATGCTTGTCGGATAATTCCTTTACAAGATTTCCCAATTGATACATTTTAAGTTGGTTTTTTTAGTTATTAATATTTATTTTTTTCACAATTCCCTTTTTTTAGGCGCTGTGAAATTAATAACAATACCTAAAAAAAAAACTGAGATATTATAATTGTTGATAATTTAGAATAAAAATAAACAATGGTTCAGTGGCTCAAAGGCTCAGTGGTGCAAGGGCAGAAATTATCAACAATCAAATCTCTTTAATTAATCTGAACACATTCCGCTACCCTAACATATCCTTGGCAATTGTAATCCGGAGGGCATATCCACTATTCTTTTTCCTCCGGTAATAGTTTTCATTATTACTTGATGTCTTTCATCGGAAACGACCTCTCCTATAATTTCTGAATGCCTTCCGGCCGGATCAGAACGCATTATTTCAAGTACTTCGGTCCTGGATCCTGCACCTGTGACAATCAACACCTTACCTTCATTTGCGAGGTAAAGCGGGTCAAAGCCAAGCATCTCACAAGCCCCTCTGACAGGTTCGTCAACCGGTATTAAAGATTCGTTTATAAACATACCTTTCCCGGTCATTCCTGTAAGTTCATTCAATACGGCAGCGAGTCCACCTCTTGTCAGGTCGCGCATAAAATGTATCTCACTGCATCCATTGCAGACCGACTCAATCATAGTGTTAAGTGACGCACAATCTGAAGCCACCGGTGTTGTAAAGCTGAGATTGTTCCTTGCTCCAAGCACCGCTATTGCATGATTGCCTAAAGGTCCGCTTATTATAAGTTTATCACCCGACTGGATCTGTCTGCCCGAACTTATGTGTTCCCTTTCAGGCAGCACTGTCCCTGTTCCTGAAGTGGTAATGAACATCCCGTCGCACTTGCCTTTTTCAACAACCTTTGTATCTCCTGTAACGATTTTTATTCCTGCCTTCCGTGCCTCGTCAGCCATTGAAGCAACAATATCCGAAAGTTTAGCCGCAGGGAATCCTTCTTCGATTATAAATGAGGCTGAAAGGTATAATGGTCTGGCTCCTGAAACTGCCAGATCATTGATAGTGCCGCATACAGCAAGCTTGCCGATATTCCCTCCCGGAAAATACAATGGATCAACTACATAAGAATCAGTTGTAAATGCAATCCTGCTCCCTGTAATCCTCAATACTGCAGAATCAGTCAGAGGTCCTGACATACCAAAGCTCTTTGCAAAAACTTTGCTTATCAGTTCATGAGTTTGCTTTCCGCCACTTCCATGGTTCAGAGATATCAGTCCTTCCATCAGACAAGCTTGTATTTATACCATGTATTGCAGGATCCTTCGTTTGATACCATGCATGCACCAACCGGATTCAGCGGATTACATATATTGCTGAATAGGGGGCATTCATCCGGAGTTTTCAATCCCCTGAGGATATCACCGCACATACATAATTTATTATCCTCATGTGATTTTACAGTAACAGGCATCTGGAATTCAGCATCAAATCTTTTATAGTCTTCTTTGAGAACAAGGCCACTCAGTGGTATTATGCCGAATCCTCTCCATCTGACATCAGATTTTTCAAAAACATCCTCCATGAGATTTTGTGCAATCAGGTTCCCATCTTTTGTAACAACCCGTGTGTACTGTATCTCCACAGACGGAGCATTATTATTTACCTGTTCTATAAGTATGTTAACAGCCTGAAGTATATCGGTCGGTTCAAAACCTGTCACAACACATCCTCTGGTATATTTTTCAGGAATGAAATTGAAGACCGATGAACCGGTAATAACTGAGACATGACCGGGGCATATAAATCCGTCAATTGCAGTTCCGTCTTTAAGTATGGCCTCCATTGCAGGAGGCATTATCTTATGAGAACTGAGAATGAAAAAATTACTTATATTTTCATATTCAGCCTGTTTTACAGTGACAGCCGTTCCCGGCGCTGTTGTTTCAAAACCAATAGCCGGGAAGATTACAATCTTACCGGGGTTTGACCTTGCTGTGGCAAGGGCATCAAGTCCGGAAAGGACGATCCTGATATCAGCACCCGAAGCCTTCATCTTTTCGAGTGAAGTTATTGAGCCCGGCACTCTTATCAGATCACCGAAGGTTGTAATTATAACATCTTCTTTACCAGAATACTCTATTGCCTTATCAATGAAATCAATTTCAGTAACACAGACCGGGCAGCCCGGACCTGATAACAGCTTTATTCCGGCAGGAAGCAGTGAAGGTATAGCAAACCTGTGAATGGCTGCTGTATGGCCGCCACACACTTCCATGAATGTATAATTACCTTTCGCCGACCTCTGTATCTGACCGGCCAGCTTACTTATTAATTCCCTGTCCCTGTATTCATCAATGTATTTCATACAGTTCCATTAATGGCATCTTCCATTTCTTTCAGAAGCTTAAGAGTTTCAGAAGCATCCTCTTCACTGATCTTCTGAATTGCAAATCCGGCATGTAGCAGGATATAATCACCGACCGTCACATCTTCAATCATCTGAAGACCGGCTTTAAATATTGTCCCTCCGGCAGAAACATCTGCCACACTTCCGTTAATTGATACTATTTGCGCAGGTATGCTCAGACACATGTTTTTCTCATTTTTGAAGCAATAACAAGCTGGCCAAGGGATATACCCCCGTCGTTGGCCGGAACAAAATGATGTGTAAAGGTCTCAAATTTATCTGACCCTAAAAGATATAAAGATTTCTCAAGAAGATATTTATTCTGAAAGACCCCTCCTGAAAGAATTATCCTGTTTATCGATGTTTCGATCCGGATCTGTCTGGAAACATCAAGAATAACCCTTGCAATTGTATTATGGAATTTGGCGGAAATGAGAGATACAGGCTTTAAGTGAATATCCCTGACTATTTCCTTAATTGTATCGTCAAAAAGAACAGGCTTTCCCGCGGAATAAGGGTAGAAGTCATCAGTTTCTTCTCTTATCACCGATTCAAGTCTCATGGGAGCTTCAGAATCGAATGTTGAAGATGAACACAGGCCTGTTATTGCCGATACTGCATCAAAAAGCCGGCCGGCTCCTGAGGATAGAGGTGTATTGATGTTTTTTTCAAGCATCTCCCTTATTGCTGATAATTTCTCCTTTCCTAACATCCGGAAAACCGGGAGTGATTCAAAATCAAAATCATTACCCAGATATTTATAAAGAAAGGAAAATGCAATCCTCCAGGGTTCATCGATTGCCCTGTCACCACCCGGAAGAGGTATATAATCAAAATGAGTATATCTTTTGAAATTATTCAGATCAGCGATAAGGAATTCACCACCCCAGATGTTGCCGTCTGTTCCAAGACCGGTTCCGTCGAAACTTATTCCAATAACCTCTTCATCAATACAATTCTCCGCCATGCATGATGCAATATGAGCATGATGATGCTGTACTCTGATAAGGGGAATACCCAGCTCATCCTCAAGACTTTCTGCATATTGTGACGACAGATAACCGGGGTGAAGGTCACAGGCTGTTAAGGAAGGCTTAAACCTGAATAATTTCTTAAATCTCTCAATTGATCCGCTAAAAAAATCGAATACAGGTCTGTTTTTAAGGTCTCCGATATACTGGCTCATTATTGCCTGCCGGCCCCTGCCGATACAGAAGCTGTTCTTTTGTTCTGCACCCAGGGCAAGAATCCCTTCAACATCAAATCTCAGATCGACCGGCCGGGGTACAAAACCTCTGGAGCGCCGGATGACAGATATTCTGTTATCAATGAACCTGACAACCGAATCATCGGCCCTGTTGAGTATTTCACGGTTATAGCTGACAACGGAATCAGCCACACGAATCAATTCATTTTCAGCTATCATGTCGCTGATTATTACAGGTTCATCAGACAGATTCCCGCTTGTGAATACAATTGCCGGCTTACTCAGTTTTCTGAACAACAAGTAGTGTATGGGCATATATGGCAGGATTACTCCTGTTGTATTCAAACCATTGCTCACAGCCGGGGATACTTCGTTTTTCTGCCTGAGGATCACTACCGGTCTTCTCCACGACAGAAGCTCTTTTTCTTCATTCTGACCAATAAAGCAATATTCAGAAGCTGCCTGAATATCTCTGAACATCACTGCAAATGGCTTTGAATCCCTTAGTTTTCTATTTCTGAGAGCACCGACAGCATTGTTGTTGAATGCATCACAAAGCAGGTGATAGCCGCCAAGCCCCTTCAGCGCAATAGTTTTTCCCGATTCTATCTGCCGGGAAATCTTATCAAGGATCTCATCAATCCAGGTTAAGCATCCTGAGTGGTCAAAATATTTATATACAGGTCCGCATGAATTACATGCAATCGGTTGTGCATGAAAACGCCTGTCAAGAATATTCCCGTACTCAGATTTGCATTTACTGCACATAACAAAGCTGTTCATTGTTGTAAACGGTCTGTCGTAAGGCAGCTCTTCAATAATTGTAAACCTCGGACCACAATTTGTGCAGTTGACAAAAGGATATCCGATCCTTTCCGGATCATTCTCCATATCTTCAAGACACTCCCGGCACACAGCAATATCAGGGCTTACTTCAGTCACATTATTGTCGGGGTTCTTACTTCTCGTAATAGAAAATCCCTGGTATCCGGCAGTCAGTACCGGACTCATTTCAATTGACTTAATATGCGAAGCGGGAGGGGCATTATGCAAAATGTCGTTTGTAAAACTGTCGATCACTGAAGTATCGCCCTGGACTAATATATAAACACCATCGGTACGGTTGTCAACTTCTCCTGATAAGCCGTGCTTTGATGCCATACGGTAAACAAACGGGCGGAATCCGACACCCTGTACCAGACCCTTAATCAGTATTTCATATCCTTGTATAATAGCTCGAGATTTTTAATTCCATCTGCTTTCATCTGTTTGTGAACATAATAGATAACGCTTTCCAGCTCATCACAAAGATTCACATTGTTTATTACCACGTCAGGAGGCATCTTGAGAAGAACAGGGGCAAAATTCACTATTCCCTTTATCCCGTGCCGGACCAGTTCATCAGCTACTTCCTGTGCAGAGATCTCCGGCACTGCTATGATAGCCACCCTTACTTTAAACCTGTCAATTATCTCTTTCAACCTGCTCATCGAATAAACCGGGAGGTCGGATCTTTGCTTCTGCTTGGAAGGATCTATGTCGAATGTGGCAACAATATTCATGTTCCTCTGAACAAACCTGCTGTATTTGGATAATGCAAGTCCCATATTACCCATTCCTATCAGAACAAGATTATGATCCTGGTTCCTGTGAAAAATGCTTTCCATTTTTTCAAGCAACTCATCAATATTATAGCCTCCCCTCTTGTTTCCGGTAATTTTAAATTCCGAAAAATCCTTTCTGACCTGGTCGGAGGTAACACCTGTTTCATTTGCAAGAGTATAGGAATATACCCTTTCAACCCCCATAAGTTTCAGTCTGACAAGGCATGCCCTGTAAAGAAATATCCTTTTCAGACTGTTCTTTATTACATATTTTGTGATTTGTTTCACATCAATTTCAGATTAAATAATTATTCCGAAATTTAAACAATAATTTCATAAAATAAAATAACTATATATATATCTGTATTATAGCTATTTATCATTTTCTGAATTTATTCATTCTAAAAATAAGTTATTTTTCATTTGTTATTTTATTGTCAGGAATTACTTTTATATATGTGAACCTAATCACATAAATGCATTACAAGAGCATTACAAAAGTAGAATGGGATAAAGTAATAAAGGACCTACTTTCATCTCATGATGTCTTCGCTCCGGTCAGCAATGAGTTTGGTCAGGATTACGAATGCATAACTGCTGAAGATATTCCCTTCATCATATATAATAAGCCCAAACCTGTCACTTCTCTCAAGAACTTTTTTCTTCCGGTTAAAGAAAATGTAACCGGGGAAAGGCCGGGAGAAAAGCCAAGGATAATCATAGGACCTCCGAATTGTGATATTGAAGGTCTGGCATTACTTGATGAAATTTATCTTGACAAGGATTTCAATGATCATTTTTACAGGAACCGCCGTGAGAATACTCTGATCATTGCATCTGATTGCATTGGCATACAGGAGCATTGTCACTGCACTTCCTATGGAGTCAGGCCATTTTCAACAACAATAGCCGATGTTGCAATAATTGTTCTTGACGGGAATGTATTTTGCAGGATCATTACCGGAAAGGGTGAAGATTTCTTAAATGGGATTCCGTCAGCAGGTGAATTCGATGAGCAGACAGAGCTGTCAGCAATTGAAAAAATACACTCTTCTACCGAAGCTTTACTGGCAGAAGCCAATAAAGGGCTCCCTGATTATAAGCGTACAGGAGAGATAGTCAGCACTGCAGGAAAGGAAATATGGGAAAAATATTCATCAAAGTGCGTATCCTGCGGAGCATGTGCAACAATCTGTCCCACATGCACCTGTTTTATTTTGATAGATAAGCCCGGATTTGAAAAAGTCAAACAGCTTGATGCATGCCAGTATCCTGGCTTTCAAAGAGTTGCAGGCGGAGAAGATGCACTTCACAGTCTTCATAACAGATTCAGGAACAGGTATATGTGTAAATATGTCTGGAAGCCTGAAAAATTTAAATCTGTTGCATGTACAGGTTGCGGAAGGTGTATTGACGCATGCATTGGAAAGATCAACAAGAATGAATTGTTCATGGAACTTGCATAAATAGTCTTATGCATTCAGAAAGGAACATATATAAGCCATTATTGGCCAGACTGATTGAAGTGATTGAAGAATCGCCTCTTATAAAGACATTTGTTTTAATACCCGAAAAAGAGTTTAAATTCAGTACGGGTCAGTTCATTGAATTATCGGTAGATGGTATTGGTGAAGCACCCTTTACTCCTTCATCATCACCTTTGATAAGCGACCGTCTTGAAGTAACAATAATGAAAACGGGGTATGTTACAGAGATCATGCACAATCTCAAGCCTGGCGCCACTATGGGAATAAGAGGTCCTTACGGCAGAGGTTATCCTGTTGAAAAATTTTACGGAAAGGAAGTACTGATCCTTGGTGGAGGTTGCGGCCTTGCTCCCATCAGGTCTTTGCTGTATGCCCTGGAACATGTGAAGGACTATCTTGAAAAGGTCATACTGTGCTATGGTTCCAAAACTCCTGAAGACTGTATATATAAACCTCTTTTCAACAGACTGAACAGTATTGACAAGTTTGAAGCGTACCGGACTGTTGATAAAGGAGATGAAGAATGGGACGGGTCTGTAGGAGTTGCACCAACACTTCTGAATAATGTAAGGGTCAATGTCGGGAATTCAGTTGCTGTTGTCTGCGGCCCCCCGATAATGATGAAATACGGGACAATGAAGATCCTTGAGATGGGTTATAAAGACGAACAGATCTATCTTTCAATGGAGAAGAACATGTCATGCGGACTGGGGAAATGCGGTCACTGCATGATGGGTGAGTTTTTTGTCTGTAAAGACGGTCCCGTCTTCACTTACAATGAAATTAAAGATCAACCAAATATCTGGGACTGACATGCCGAAGAATTTGTTGATAGATATGATTAAGCTGCGGGAAGCAATGGTCATGGATCCTGACCAGGCTCTTCCTGAGGGATTATTCTATCAGTCCGCAAATTCAAACGGTCTGAAAACCATACGGGAACTTGCAACATTCAGGTTCACCTGCAGAAAATGTGAAGATGCACCATGTATAGCCGTTTGTCCGACAGAAGCACTTGAGAAAGATAAAGATGGTGTTGTTATCCGACACACCAATCTGTGTGTTTCATGTAAATCATGTGTAACAATATGCCCGTTCGGGACAATGATGACGGACTTCTTCTCGCATCACCGTAACAGGGACCTTCTTTACGATCTGAAAGATGATGGTGAGGCTCAAAAGTTCATTGAAGCCTGTCCTGAAGGTACGGCTTACATGACAGATGATGATGAATCGCCTGAAAAGAACATATACAGGCTCAACGACAGGATCCTCATAAGAGAGTATCTGTACAGTACTGAAATCAAATGATATGGCAGTAAGTCTCTTTTATTTCTTTATCTTTCCCGGACTGTTGTTCGTTGCAGTGACAGGTGCATTTCTTTCATGGTTCGACAGAAAGATCACTGCAAGGGTCCAGTTCCGTAAGGGCCCTCCCCTGTTACAGCCATTTTATGATTTCTTTAAACTTTTACTTGTAAAAGAGACTATCCTGCCAAAACACGGGTCTCCGGCCATATTCCTTATGGCTCCTGTATTCGGAGTTATCGGTGCCGTATTGGCAGGTATATTTATTCTTTTACCTTTATTTAATATAACGACAGGATTTAAAGGTGATCTCCTTGTCATTTTCTATCTTCTTACAATCCCTTCATTTTCATATATTACAGGTGCTCTTGCCTCAGGAAATCCACTTGCTGCCGTCGGCGGGTCGAGGGAAATGAAACTCATATTAAGCTATGAACTCACATTCCTTCTCTTTCTTGCAGGGATAATTATGAAATGCGGTCAGCAGTTCGACCTGTATACTATCATCAAGACACAACAGACAGGCTCGCCGTTTATTGCAAGCATCTCAGGGGTACTTCTTTTTGTTGTCGGGATATTCTGCATACAGGCAAAACTGGCAATGGTTCCCTTTGATATGCCGGAAGCAGAAGCTGAGATCACCGAGGGTATCTTCATAGAATATTCCGGACCGCCATACGCTTTGATAAAACTTACAAAGTACATTATGATCTTCATCCTTCCGGCACTGCTTGTTGCTTTACTGATGAACGGATTTAATTTACAGGGGATAAATATTCTTTGGGCGGTACTTAAAGTAATTCTGGTTGTTCTGATATTGACATTGATAAGAAATACAAATCCGAGGATTAAAATAAAGCAGGCGATAAGTTTTTTCATGATATGGATGAATCTGATCGCAATTATTGCATTGGTATTGATTGCATTTGGATATTAAACAATTAATAAAGTGGGATTTAAGGATTATTGCTTCAAGAAGTCACTATGGGTCTTTCATTTCGGAGGAGCCTCCTGCAATAATTGCGATATAGAGATTCTGGACTGTCTTACGCCCCGCCATGATCTTGAACGGTTCGGGATTCTGCTTGTAGGAAGTATCAGGCATGCCGATGTGCTGCTTGTTAACGGATCAATTAACAGACGTGATAAAGACAGGCTGCTTGAGATCTACAATCAGGCTCCGAAACCAATACTTGTAGTGGCTGTTGGAGCGTGTGGCTGTACGGGAGGGATCTTTGCTGAAGGAATACCCTTTGCCGGCCCGGTTGACAAGATAATACCTGTTGACGCATATATACCCGGCTGCCCGCCGAAGCCGGAGGCGATAATTGCGGGGATTGTAAAGCTGGCCGGGAAGTAGCGGGTGAGGCGTGAGGCGTGAGGCGTGAGGCGTGAGGTGTGAGGTGTGAGGTGTGAGGCGTCAGAGGTGAGGGTGAGTGGCGCGTTTCAGGCTCCCCTCCTGGGAGGGGCGGGGGGTGGGTTGAGATAGCACAGAGCACAGAGCGCAGGGCGCAGGGCGCAGGGCGCAGAGCTCAGGGCGCAGGGCGCAGAGCTCAGAGTTAAGAATTAAGAGTT
>CAZWUB010000138.1:0-10091 GCA_964637415.1 uncultured Rikenellaceae bacterium | reverse complement strand
AACTTCTGCCTGAACAGAGTAAATATAATAAATGCAAACAAACTCTTCCCTTCTGAATTATCGGGAGGGATGAAGAAAAGAGTAGCCATTGCAAGGGCAATCGCCCTTAATCCCAAATATCTTTTTTGTGATGAACCAAACTCAGGGCTCGATCCGGTAACAGCAATACTTATCGATGAACTTATCAAAGAGATTACCGAGGAGTATTCCATGACCACTATCGTTAATACCCATGATATGAACTCGGTTATCGAGATCGGTGAAAATATCGTCTTTATAAATGAAGGCATTATCTGCTGGGAAGGCAATAAAAACGAGATCCTTCACTCAGGATGCAATACCCTCAACGATTTTGTGTTTGCCAATGCAATGGCCAAACACCTTCTGAGTCCGGGCAGGTAGAAATGATCATCAATCTACTTCCTCATAATCAACAAATTCACCTGTATCTTTTGATATTTTTTTACCTTTTTTTGACTTATTTCCATCCTGCTCCTGATCATTGTCACTTCTTCCATACATGAAAAAAGATCTGACAAGTAAATAGATGATCAGGCCTATCAGAAATACTCTCAGCAGAATTACCATTGTAAAAGAAATTTATTATTGAAAAAGTATCATTGGTTTGTCGTTCTTTCTTTTAACCTTATTCCCGAATACAAGATTCATACCTAAACGTGCATGTATTGTATTAAGGCTTTCAGGAAGCGGAATACTCTCTCCGTCATTTAAAATTTTATTCCAGGTGATGGGGATCCTGTCGGCAAGGGCATATATCTGGAAGAACCCAAGCCTGAATGCCAGCCCCAAACCAAGATTATCATACCTGTAATTGGCTGCTGTATAAGCCACAGTTGTTGATAAAGCATTTCCAAGATTCAGATTGGCCGACAGAGTAAGAGCCTCCCGGTACTGATTCCCTGTTATCCTTGTATATGATAACAGACCAAGTGTAAAATTACCGGACGGACTGTAGCTTGCTCCGAAAGTTACACCAAACGGAAGATTCGTCCGGTATGGCACCTCAGAGTCAGTCATATGCAATGAATTAATCAGTGAATCAAGTATTTCTTCCCCTACTTCCTCAAAAGTCTTATCACCGTTATAAACATCCTGAAAATCAACTCCGCTGAATTCAAACTGACTTTCTGCAGCAATATTTGATATATCCCTCTTCCATTTAATAAATCCAAGATCCGTGACAGCTGCCGAAAAATGTATCTTTTCCGTAAGTCTGAAATCGGCCCCAAAATCTAAGCTAAAGCCAGGATTACCCGTTTTAAGCAGATAATCAGCTATTCCTTTATTGGTCTCAAACCTGTCCTCATCAATTTCGACATCATCAATAATATTATCCTCATTCATATAAAATTCGACCGGTGCGCTTATGTTTGCCATCAGATCGGCATCAACAGTATGGGTGAAGTCGTCCTGCACTGTAACGCTGAGAGCTCTGTTGTCAAGCGAAGCATTTGCCACACCAAATAATACCTTTCCTTTAATTCCAAGCCTCAGCCTGCGTGTAATGTCTTTTGAAAAACCCAGCCCTGCCTCACGGTACCAGGTGAAATTTGTTCGCAGGGAAGTAAGGTCGATCTTATCCCCAAGGAATTGTTCATTCCCTTCAAAAGCCAGTTTAAGCATATCCCCGGGCAAAGCGAAATCAACATCCACACGTTCATTTACATCGAGAAATATATACAGATCCCTTCCGGCGTTGAAGCCCAGACCAAAAAGCTGAACCGCCACCTGCGGCTCCAGATTGTTTACATCCTTTAATTTCGAGGTGAATTTCGAAATATCATATTCCGGATGGAATATTGAGATAGTTGAATCACCTTCGGTACTGACTTTAAAAATATCGGAGAAATTAAAGAAATTGTTATTTATGTTCACATTTACTCCCGATATAACAGGCAATCCTATATATACTGAATTTGTAGGCCTCATTGCCGGATTCAGAAAATGGTTCTGAGGAATATTCATGTAATAGAGAACCTGGCTGTTCTGAGCGCCGGCATCTGCCATTGCAAGAGTCAGCAGTAATATGAGTGAATTCCTTATCTTCCTTATCATATAGATTTTTTTAAAAACTTTAATCAGCTTTGAATTTCAGATCGGGTTTCACTACCAGGCCCGCACTGAACCTGATCCTGTAATCCGAATATATCTTAACATCTTTTGAGCCGCTCCAGGTAGTGTTCATACTGAATACTAAAATAATTTTGTCGGATTGATCGACGGAATCCCAGAATTCACGGGGTATTTCGATCGTTACATCCGATTCAGCAGGAGTTGTGACACGTCCGCTATCATCAACAGGAGCAGGCTTAAGCACATCATCTGCCGTAACTGTGCTCCTGTTAATCCGCAACTCAGAATCGTAAAGTATCAGGCTCAAGGAGACACCGGCAGGGAATCCGTTTTCGGCATAAACACTGATTTTCATAAATTCAAAATCATCCGGGTCAACAGGATTATCTCCTGTTTCATTAAGCCTGAGGAAATTATCGACAGTATCTGTGAACTGAAGGTTATTCATCCTCAGTTCAAGAGGAATATCTACATCAAGTGATCCGCTTAACCGGCTGTTCCCGAAAATGTAATTATCGCGGCTGCCGTTATTTCCAGCCGGATTCATACGCGCAGTGCCGCGAAGGATGATCATGTGGGGAGGCATTGAGATCAGGGCTGGTAATGATGAATTGTTTTTATCAATTACAAATGACCCGCTGATGTCACGTTCACCCGGAGCAACGGGATATTTAAGATTGACAATCCCAAGCCCGTGTTCTGTCGATTCATCGGATCTGTAACCTGTAGCCTCCAGGTCAACTTCAACAGGAATAGAAAAAGAATTGGAATAATTAAAGGTTAACGTCGGATTTGAAATATGAAGATCACCTGATATCTTGTTTATAATGTCGCTTATTTCAGGGTCGAAGGTTTTCGGACCAAATGATCGCATTTCCTGGCCAAAATATCCTTTCACATAATCAAAATCCGGATCAAGGAATTTAAGTTCTATATGCACCTCATCGAGGCTGCTGAAATTAATTATACGACCGTTTGAGCTCACAGTTATTTCATGTTCAACAGGTATCCTGTTATACGGATTATCTGCTATTGTGGCCAGGTCAAAGACCGAATTATTAACAGGAAATCCGCCGGTTACTGAAGCATCCGGATTTACTGAAATTATATTTGTTATCGGCGAGCCATTCTTCATTGTTGTTGGCAGAGTAATTGATACATCGGAAGATAATTCTGTTCCTGACCGGATTGAGTAAGAAATATCTCCGGATTTCATGCTGATATAAGCTATTTCAATGTCTCTTCCGGGATCAAATTCTATTGTATCAACTCCGTCTCCACCCAGGGAGGATATACTTTGAGGGGGAACCACGATCCTTCCCGACCTTACCCACAGATCCCTGGCTGTAATTGCAATGTCAATGCTGCTGCCGCCAAGATCAATATACACAGGAGTTGTTGTTCCGGGGCTGCCTGTTGTAACAAGCGCTGTAAGTGAATTCATAACCGTGCTGTTTGCAAGGTCAATCGATGCAACACCCGTATGTCCGGGATTTATCAAAGGAATTTCTACGGTATTTCCTACAGGTATATGACCGGCTGTATTGAAAAGAGCCACACTGATATTTTCAAGTGGAGCAGTGAGATTATTTCTGACACTTACATCTATATATCCTTCGTCAAATGTAGCGGTTTCAAAATTCGGGAAAAGAGAATAGGTCCCTTCCTGAAGTATTGTAAGCGGAAAAGCAGGAAAATTTGAAGTGGTACCGTTTAGTGAGACAAACTGAGCTCTGACCGTGGGATTTAACATCTGTGTGATCCTGTCGAGTGAGTATGTAATGCTTCCGGCAAAAGAGTTGAGATTTACTCTTCCCAGCTGGTATGATTCACTGAAAGCAACCATGTCATTCAGATCATAATAATCTTCCATTCTGAGATCAATGAATGAATCTTCCCTGAAAACAATCCTCACAAAATTATCCTCTACAAAAATAATTGTATCATCCGGTTCAACAAGGTCACTGAGTGAAACGTCGCCTTTTATTGCAGGAACGACCCAGGTGGGTGAAAGATGTACCTGCTTCGACAGCTTGTCAAGATCATAAGTTTCCCTTATGCAGGCTGAGACCGCAATAAGAAATATAAATATCGATATTTTCCTTATAATTATCATAATTATCTTAACGCGGTTTCCAGCTTATAATTATACAGGAACCGGTCAGTGCCACCGACAATAAGATGCCATCCGCTGTCATCCGATAACCTGCCGATCGAAAACATCGAGGCACCTTTCAGTGGAAATCCCTCCATTTCATTTCCGTCGCTGTCGATCAGGTAAATAAGTTTCCTTTCTTTTTCAAACACTCCGATTTTTCTGTCGGCCGAAGAAAAAACAAAATTTATAGGACCCCCGAGCTCATCTGACCCGAACTGCTTTGAGAACATTTCAGCCCTGTTATTATCATAAAGATACAATATGCCCTTATCAATAAAAATATATTCGTCGGCACCATCGCCGTCCACATCAAAAATATCAAAGCTGTGGCCGGGAGTAAATTCTCCCGGAGTAAATTTTTCAACCCTTCCGTCAAAATAAATATGCTGGACAGTTCCCACCGGTGATGTGCATACAACGGATGGTGTACTGCCGGAAGCCAGCCGGAGTGATGATCCGGGAGCTTTTGTGACCGGTTCTTTCAGGGTAAGTCTTTTATTGCCGGTCCTGTCGAGGAAATAAAGCGAGTTCTCATCTGAAATAACAAGAAAATCCTTTCCTGAAACCCTGAACCAGGCCACTTCCGAGCTTACAATACTTCCTGTCCTGAAGGGCTTCCATCCCCTGACTGCACTGCCGGTCTTGTCGTAAGCATATATCATCCTGTCCTCTCCCGCAATCAGCAACCTGTAATTACGGTTATTATCATAATCAAAGAGAGCCAGGGCGTTTGTAGCCGGCGATCTTAGCCTGACCGGATATCTTTCGACATAATTTCCGTTACGGTCGAGCAGATGGAGATAATTCCTGCCCGAGAACAACAGCTGGAATTTACCGTTTTTGAAATAATCAATCATATAAACAGATCCCATGATCCTTTCCTGAAGAGGCACCTTCCAGAGAACACGGCCGGCGGCATTTATCAGGTAAGCATTGTTTTTCAGATCCTGGATGAAGATCTCCGTCGCCCCGGTAATATGATTCCTGAAAAAGAAAGGCTTTACAGCAGCAATTGTGTCAAGCAATGTCTCCCATTCGGTGACAGATTCCTCCCTCACTTCATCCCTGAACTGAACCGAAAGACTGTTATAAATCATGTTATTGCTGGGTGTGAGCTGACAGCCTGCAGCCCGGATCTTTCCGAGAGAATTACGGTTCTCCCTCATTATTTTGATAATATCATCGGAAAGATAAGCGGAGAGATATGTTGTTATTCCCGACGGAACACAATAAAAGAAATACCCTGAAGTACTTGGAAGGGAGCTCTCAAATTCTCTGTAAACCAGATCATTTGCAAGTGTCTTATTCAGAATGTTATCATATAGCAGTCTCGAAATCGTACTGTATGAGCTTCCCGTGATAAGGTAGTTATCATAAAATGCAAAGCATGAATCGAAATGTTCTCCCTGATAGTTTTCCAGGAAAGCTGAAACATATCCCTTGTAGGGGGTCATGTATATGGGAATATTTACCTGGTCGTCGGGCCGGAACCAGAAAACATTATTCTCATTCATTAAGGGCGTGAATCTGTCGAGGAATATCTTTTCGGCATAGGTCCTGTTTTTCAGTTCATAAATTATCAGGGAGTTTGACTTTACAGGCTTTCCCCTGAGATCGATATATGCTCTTGTTATCTCATCCCCCGTGTAATCGCGAAGTGCCTTCGCCAGATCCGCTGCTCCCTGAGGTACTCGACCCTGACTGACCCCGGTATGCCGGGAAGGATCATAGACAACCGATTCAAAAAGCGCCGTTGCCGATGGCAGGACCTTGTATGTATTGAAAATTGTAGCCGGACCTGTTTTATATTTATGAAGGATATCTTCACTGTTTGTGCTTTCTGTATAGCCGCTGAGGACCAGTCCGTTGTCATTGAAGTAAATGTCGCATCCCGTTGTTCCGGCCAGCTTCCCGGCTTTTTCTGCCGATATTCCCGGATTATCCCTGAATGAATGTCCCAATAGTACGGGCAGGTTCGAAAATACAATGAAAATCTTATCTTCATTCTTGCCCGAAGACTGAAGGACCCTTGCAAATCCCGGCAGATTTCTTACATCTTTATCACTTCCCGTCTGCTTTATTGCCTTTTCAATAAGTCCCTGTGATGTTGCAAAAAGAAGCAGTCCGGAATTGTTTGAAACAAACAGAGTATCATTTTTATTTCCGCTTTTATATGGAAGATAGAAAGCTTTTATCCCCGATAGTATAGTATCATTAAAGGTAAGGATGCCTGCCGTTTTCATTGCCTCCCTGATCTGCCTGAGCCTGATATCAGACTTTACTGCCAGAGTAAGAAGTGTCCGGAATTTCCCACTGTCTGAAGGATGAAAGGAGATCACAGCCCTGCTTCCGTCGAGGAAATCCTGATATGGCTGTTTATTGAGCTGATCGGCAAGGAATTTGAGTTTCCTGTTAAAATTTTCAAATTCCCCGATCTTTGCAAGCTCCCCGAATATACCCTGACCTGTAGTAATTGAATTGATAAAGCTTTTAATATCGATGCTTTCAATAACGATAGCTGCTGTCGGGGCCACAGACTTATAGGGATCCGTAAGGAGGCTCTTTCTGCCCTGCTGAAGAAAATATCCCAGTACTGCAAGGCCCGAAATAAGAATTATAACAGAAATAACTGCTGACCTTTTACCCACTGCAGATTATTAATTGACCGGGGGGTAAAGTTAATAATTTAATGGTAATAATTATCAGGCTTCCTGAATCACTTTCCAGCCGCTTGCATCTGCAAGTGAAAAGACAGGCTCTTTGAGATCGCCATAGAATGTGACCCTGTGCCAGCCCCATTTACCCCACATCGTGAAGAGTTTTTCAATATCTCCCACGGGCTCAGCACATAATTTGGTTCTGCATGCCCTGTCGTCGGGATCATTATCAACTGCAACAGCCTGATGCATCAGTATTTCCTTCCTCTGATTATTAATTTCAAGCGTAGTTGTCATATAATTAACAGGAAGGACAGACTGAACCGAAGCTCCCGCCCTGTCCTCGGAATGTGTCATGATCCTGTAGGGATTCGTCTTGCCATCCGGTCCGAATATCCTGTTCGGAGCAACACAATGTGCATAAATTATCTGTCTCTTTGCAGTATCAATAACCGGATCCGAGATGAATCCCGGCCGGCCTCCTGTGAGAGTATTAAATGCAAGCATTGTTGCCGTTGAGCTGATATCACATTCGCATGCTCCTATAAGGCCTTCATTGCAGAGTTCATGAAATCCGAGGCAGGGATATGCATGAATATGTCCTCCGTAAAATCCTCCCAGACAGTTAACTGTAATTGCATTTGCCCCGTGTTTTTTAAGCACTTCCTTCATCCCCAGATACATTGCTGCCGATGTGAGAAGTGTTTCATAATCAACCCCGATCACCTCGAGAGCCGATTTCTGCCATCCTGATGCTATTTCTGCTGATAATTCCTTATCTGCCCTGCTCCATGCATCATTCACTTCAGCAAAGGGAATATACTCAACAGGGATCCCCATGATCGGTTCTGCAATACTTGCAGTCTGATCTTTCACGGCAAGTATCCTTGATGCTGAAAGCTGTCTTGTACATTCCTCCGGAGAGAGGAATCTTATCTCATTCGGATGGACCTTATGACTACGTGCTGCAGGGGTTGATCCGGTCCGTACACACCTGGTGGCCCTTACGAAATCAGCTGCAGATCCTCCATTCTTCACTAAATTGAAACAGCTGGCAGCCGCTATAACATCCTCCATTTTTGATGAAGCCACAAACCCAACGTTGGGAGTATTGTTGTCAAGGAATGTGGCTGTATATACAAGAAATCCTCCGCTGCCTGCAAACTTAAGATCGGCATAGAGGACCGGCTTACCCGTTTTGGCAACCGTCTGGACAACCCTGTTCCAGCAATTCATCTGATAAACTATATACCCGCCGATATTTTGCTGCTGATCCTGTTGTATAATTTTTTCCGCATCTTCCTGCCCTGCTGCCATCGAATGCAGGAATTCAAATTCCGGGAAACTGCAGGTCATTGCATTATTGATCTTTTCCATAACCGGGTTGAAATCAAAACCCACGTTGGGCCAGTCGGGCTGAGTTTGTACCGGTGCATGAAGAGAATACAATATCCTGATTTTCATTTTGTTCCCCTGCCCGCTAACTTTTGCGGAAGGCGTGAGAATTGATCCGGGCCTGAGGGCCAGGCATGCGGCACATGCAGAACAGGCGCTTATAAAACCACGTCTGGAAACACAGGCAGATGTTGACTGCTTATTGTTGTTCCTGGTATCTGATTCTTTCATAACTATATATGAATAATTTAATAACGTCATTAACAGATCATTAAATATACATATTATTACTTAAGAATCAATGTCGTTTAGTTAAGCAAATTCCACAAACTTTTATAACCCCCTACCCTGCCCTTCCCCCTGGGGGAAGGGTTTGGGATGGGGGTAAGTCAATATAAATTATCGTAAAAATTATCCGTTACCCGGACTTTGGCACGGTATTTGAATTGAGATAAGTACACAGGCAATCTCAATCATATACTTGATCCTTCAAGTTCAGCCAGGCGAAAGCCTGGCTTCTCTTTTTTATCAGAATGGCCTGTATCCAAGAATTTCCTTTACCTCACGAACAGTTTTCGAAGCACTTGCACGTGCTTTTTCAGCTCCTTCCGCCACCACCCGGGCAAGATACTTATTATCGCCAAGGATCTCGTTTATACGTTCCCTCACAGGCCCTATGACCTTTATAATATCTTCGGCAAGCTGTTTTTTCATATCCCCGTAACGGATCTCGCATGAAGCATGTTTTTCTTTGAAATATTTTACAGTTGAGGGTTCTGAAACAACATTCATTATAGTAAAAAGGTTCTGAACAGGTTCTGAAGGTTTCTCTCCCGGTGCCTGTGGACCTGTATCGGTCACCGCACGCATCACCTTTTTCCTGATCTCTTCGGGAGAATCTGCAAGGAAAACACCGTTCCCCTCGCTTTTTCCCATTTTGCCGGTTCCGTCCAGTCCCGGTATTTTTATGAGCTTCTTTCCAAAATTATATGCATCCGGTTCCGGGAAATATTCGACTCCGTACATTGTATTGAAACGTCTTGCAAACCTCCTCGTCATCTCGAGATGCTGAGCCTGATCCTGCCCTACCGGAACCTTGTGGGCTTTATGTATTATTATATCAGCCGCCATCAGAACGGGATAAGTAAGCAATCCTGCATTGATATTATCGGGCTGTTTCCTCACCTTTTCCTTGAATGATGTTGTCCTTTCAAGCTCCCCGATATAGGCATTCATATTGAGTAACAGGTAAAGCTCTGTAACCTCCGGAACGTCACTCTGAATGTAAACTGTTGCAACTTCCGGATCAATCCCGCAAGCCAGGTATTCGGCGAGTACCTGTTTAATATTTGCATGAAGATCGGCAGGTTTCGGATGGGTTGTAAGTGAATGATAATCGGCAATAAAGAAATAGCAATTATTTTCCTTCTGCATTTTCAGGAAGTTCTTTACCGCTCCGAAATAATTACCCAGATGAAGGTTACCTGTTGATCTTATGCCGCTTACTACTGTATCCATGTCGTTTTTAAAAATCAGATGCAAAGCTAATATTTTTTAATTGTTTATTCCCTATTGGCATTTATCCCCTCCGGGGAAAAATGAATTTACATTTATACCCGTTTGCCCGGAGGGCATCAATGCCAATAGAACCACGGACCAATTTACCCACATACCCTTTGCCCGGAGGGCATCAACGACAATAGGACCACAGGCCAATTTACCCACATCCCCCTTGCCCGGAGGGCATCAACGACAATAGAAACAAGGATCAATACACCCGCATCCCC
>CAZWUB010000137.1:0-10188 GCA_964637415.1 uncultured Rikenellaceae bacterium | reverse complement strand
GACACCCTTCCCCTTAGCCTTAAGGGGAAGGGCCGGGGATAGGGTTGTAAACTAAATAAGGGGAAGGGTCTTTCCTCTGCCATTTCACATTTTTCCCTAATTTTGCTTCCCAAAATAAACAGGTAATGACATTATCAGACCGGATAGAAGCATTTTCATTTCTTGGCGAAACACTCCGCGATACACTTGCGGGTAAACCGACGCCGTTTTCTGAAAGGATCGGACAATTAATCGAAACGCAGCAGGTCATTAATCCCTGGTTCACTCCCGGCAATGTAACCTTGGCTTTAAACGCCATCGCGGGCGAACTCACAACTGAAAATCTGACTAAATGGTGTTCTGCATATCCCGGATTGAATTCCGAAATCCTACCGGTAAATGTCGGCGTTGTAATGGCCGGAAACCTCCCTCTTGCAGGATTTCACGATTTTCTTTCTGTCCTCATCTCAGGAAACAGGATAAGCGCCAAAACAAGTTCAAAGGATCCTGATCTGATAAAACTGATAGCAGATATATTAATATCCTTCAATCCTGAATTCGGGAACATGATCTTTCTGACTGAGGGCCGGATAGCGGATTTTGATATTGTCATAGCTACCGGATCCGATAACAGTTCACGGTATTTTGAATACTATTTTGGCAAATATCCTCATATAATAAGGAAGAACAGGAACAGTATAGCAATTATTGACGGAACCGAAACCGATGAAGAGATCCGGGCGCTCGGGACAGACGTATTTTCTTATTTCGGACTTGGCTGCAGGAATGTATCAAAGCTGTATTTGCCTGAAGGGTATGACATTGCAGGGATTACTGGTTTGTGGGGAAAGTATTCTGCCCTGATAAACCATAATAAGTACTCCAACAACTATGATTTTTATAAAGCAGTTTATCTTGTAAATAAAGAGAATTTCACCGATACGGGCTACCTTATATTAAAGGAGAGCCCTGAATTGTCTTCCCCGGTATCTGTACTTTATTATTCATATTACAGATCAAAAGTCGATCTGGACTCTCAGACAATAATCCTGAAAGACAAAATCCAGTGTATAACAGGTCATGATCATATTCCTTTCGGGAAAGCGCAGGTGCCTGCCCTGTGGGACTATGCAGATGGAACAGACACATTGGAATTTCTTTCAAAAAAAAAATATCAAAGGATATTGTAAAATAAAAAATACTATATTGCACCCATCGAATCAATAGCGATTATGGTTTATAAATTTGTTGTCTTATCGGATGAAGATGAGTCTTTTATGAGGGAATTTGAATTTCTCGACTCACATACTCTCCTGGATTTTCACAATATGATCCAGGAAGAACTGGAATTTGATAAATCGCAGATGGCGTCGTTCTTCATGGCAACAGATAACTGGGAGAAGGAGGAAGAATTTACGCTGTTCGACATGGGAACGGGTTCTTCAACTATGGAGGATACAATTCTTGATGACATAATATTCCGCAAAAATCAGAAACTGTTATATGTTTTTGATTTCTTTAACGACAGAAGCCTTTTTGTCGAATATACAGGTGAGACGAAAGAACAACAGGGACGAGAATATCCAATCTGTTCAAATTCAAAAGGCGTCCCTCCGAAACAGGTCGTATTCGGCGGAACTGCTAAAAAGCTATATAATAATATAGTAGTATCCGACGACGACGAGGATGATGACGAACCTGAAGTCGATGACCTCTTCCTGAACGGGGATAATGACGATGTTCTCCCTGATTTTGAGGATGAAGAGCCCCTGCCCAGGGATGAAGAAGAGGAGGAAGAATAGTCCTCACGGGAAAAATCCCATGAACAACAAGCTTATAATTATTCTGGGACCGACAGGTGTCGGAAAGACTGATATTTCTGTTGAACTTGCCGGAACTTTCGGATGTGATATCATTTCTGCCGATTCACGTCAGTTTTATAGGGAAATGAAAATCGGCACAGCTGCTCCTTCTGATGACCAGCTTTCAGCAGTAAAACACCATTTCATAAGATTTCTTTCTATAAATGATTATTACAGCTCAAGCCTGTACGAGAGAGATGTTCTCAGTCTCCTTCCCGTCCTCTTTGATAAAAATCCTGTAGTTATCATGACAGGTGGTTCCGGCTTGTACATCGATGCTGTTTGTAACGGAATTGACGATATTCCCGATGTTGACACTGAGATCAGGGATAAATATGTAAGGAAATATAAAGAGGAAGGGATTATAGGTCTGAGGATGGCTCTCAAGCTGATGGATCCGGCATATTATGAAAAAGTAGATCTGAAGAATCATAAAAGGATAATCAGGGCTCTTGAAATTTGCGAAACCACCGGACGGCCGTATTCAACTTTCCTGACAAGACAAAAACGACAGAGGGATTTCAGAATAATAAAGGCAGGTATAAACAGGCCCAGAGAAGAGTTGTACGACAGGATCAACAGAAGAGTTGACGATATGATCATAAACGGGCTTGAGGATGAAGCAAAAAACCTCTGTCCTTTCAGACACCTGAACGCTCTCAACACTGTTGGTTACAGGGAACTATTTGATTATTTCGATAAGCTCACTTCGCGGGATAAAGCCATCGAACTGATTAAGCGTAATACCCGCCGCTTCGCAAAACGCCAGATGACATGGTGGAGTAAGGATAAGGAAATAAGGTGGTTCGAAGCAAAAAATAAACAGGAAATTATTGAGGAGTTAAGTTTTGGGGGTTGTGGGTGAGTTCATGTCTCCAACCTTTTAAGCCTCCTGATAGTATCTTCCGGATCCTTTGAGCTGAAGACCGTATTCCCTGCTACCAGTACATTGACACCGGTCTCAATCAGCTTCGATGCATTTTTTGTATCAATACCTCCGTCAACTTCGATAAGAACATTATATCCACCGGCCTCTGTCATACTTCTGAGTTCGGCAATCTTGTTGTAACTCTCCTGAATAAAGGACTGACCTCCGAATCCGGGATTAACAGTCATTATAAGCACCATATCGATATAAGGCAGTATATTTTTCAGAAGAGATACCGGCGTATGAGGATTTATAGCTACCCCCGCCTTCACTCCAAGCCTTCTTATTTCTGAAACAGTCCGGTGAAGATGTATGCACGCTTCATACTGAACTGTAAGAATATCTGCACCCGTTTCCTTCCACCTGGCAAGATATCTGTCAGGATCCACTATCATCAGGTGGACATCAAGAGGTTTTTCAGCAATCTTTTTTACATGTTCAATAACCGGGAATCCGAATGAAATATTGGGAACGAACAGGCCGTCCATGATATCGCAGTGGATCCAGTCGGCTTCGCTCCTGTTAATAATCTGTACATCCCGTGCCAGGTTCCCGAAATCAGCTGCCAGCAGGGAAGGGGAAACAAGGTGATTCATCATATTTTGTTTTTGTCAAAGATAAAAACAAACTCTTAACCCAGGTATGTCCGGAGTATTTTACACCTTGTTGTAAATTGAATTCTTTTAATTGCTTTTTCCTTTATCTGCCTGACCCGTTCCCGTGTCAGATGAAGTTCCTCACCAATCTCCTCGAGTGTAAACGGATGCTTCATTCCGAGTCCGAAATATAATTTCAGGACTTTTGCCTCCCTGGGAGAAAGAGTGCTTAGTGCCCTTTCAATTTCGTAAGCCAGCGATTCGTTAATAAGGTTCTTATCGGGACTGGGAGTATCGTTGCCCTGCATCACGTCGTACATGTTGGTATCCTCCTCGGGGCTTATCGGAGCATCCATGCTTAAAGTACGGCCATTGGTCCTCAGTGATTCCTTGACATCATCAGGGATCATCTCAAGCAGATCAGCTATCTCGAGCGAAGTGGGTTCCCTTTCATAAGTCTGTTCAAGCCTCGCAAAAGCTTTATTTATTCTGTTTATCGATCCTATTTTATTAACAGGAAGTCTGACAATTCTCGATTGTTCTGCAAGAGCCTGGAGTATTGCCTGCCGGATCCACCATACTGCATAGGAAATAAACTTGAATCCCCTTGTCTCATCAAAACGCGATGCAGCTTTCATCAGTCCCAGATTGCCCTCATTAATCAGATCCGGAAGACTCATACCCTGGTTCTGATATTGCTTGGCCACTGAAACAACAAATCGCAGATTGGCATTAACAAGCTTCTTAAGTGCATTGTTATCACCAGCTCTTATCTTTCGTGCAAGAACAACCTCTTCCTCGGGTGAAATAAGATCTACCCTGCCTATCTCCTGAAGATACTTATCCAGAGACGGAGTGTCACGGTTAGTGACCTGCTTAGTTATTTTTAACTGACGCATGGCAGGCAGGTCTGAGTTTAGTTACCTTTATTTCGACGCAGGTCCTACAATGTTAATAAAAAAATAAACTCCCCCGACAGATTAACTCTGTTTTTTTTGCTGAATTCAAAATTTTATAATATATTGCCGTGTTATTTTCATCCTGAATATCAAATTATTAATTAATCTGGTAAAATTCCGTTGCATTTTATTGCATTAAGTTGTTAGATTTCTGACTTTTTATATTATAATTGTACCGGTTTTCAGGATATGTTATTTCAGCGTTGCAAAATCTGTCTGGCTCATAATCAATCTTGACCCGGGTTTCCAAAAACAAAATCAAATCGATCATTTCTATATTCCATTTTATTACTAACGTATGTACGACATTCTTGAATTAAGTAAGAAGCTTCTTCCTGAATTAAGGGAAATAGCAAAAGAACTTAATATTAAAAGGGCTGAATCTCTTAAAAAGCAGGACCTTGTTTACAAAATCCTTGATCAGCAGGCAATTGAAGCTAATGATACAAAAAATGTCCTGAAAGAGAAAGAAGCTGCCGGAGAAAATGACAAACAGGATAACGATCAGGCTCTGAGGCGGGGAAAAAGACCCCGCACAAGCAAACCTGTTTTCAGAAAACCTTCAGAAACAGTGATTTCGGTTTCTCCCGGAGATCTTAAAAGCCCTGATACCCCGGATGGAGAAGAACGCCGCGAACCGGCCCGGACATTCAACAGACCTGAAGAAAAACCTGATTTATTCAGACAACCACCGGCTCCGGACGAGAAAAGAGTCCCGGCATGGAGACAGGACAACAGGCAGAATAGCAGACAGGATAGCAGACAGGATAACAGACCGAATATCAGACAGGATAACAGACAGGATAACAGACCGGACTACAGAAGGGATAACAGACAGGATAGCAGGATGAACAGACCCTCACCCTTCCCGAAACCTAAAGAGATCACTCAGGAAAAGACAACCCCGGAAGCAATTATCGAACCACTTGAAGATATCCCGGGTGCTATCCTGAACGGAGATCATGCAATAACTGATAACAAGTCTCCCGAATCCCTCCTTAACGGAGAAACAATTTCTAATGGCCCTGCCGTTACTGAACCTGTGATACGCGAAAGAACAGAGGAAAGGAAAGAAAAACCTTATGAATTTGAAGGGATAATATATAATACGGGAGTTCTCGAGATCATGCCCGATGGTTATGGATTCCTCAGATCGGCAGATTATAATTACCTCAACTCACCCGATGATATTTATGTATCCCAGTCACAGATAAAATTATTCGGACTAAAAACAGGAGATACCATAAAAGGTACAATCCGTCCGCCTAAAGAAGGTGAAAAATATTTCCCGCTTATCAAGGTTGATGAGATTAACGGAAGAAGTCCGGATTATATAAGGGACAGGGTTCCTTTCGATTTCCTCACACCATTGTTTCCAAATGAAAAGTTCACCTTATGCACACCTGGTGAAGGCAGTTTGTCGGTAAGGGTGATTGATATGTTCACACCTCTGGGAAAGGGACAAAGAGGACTTATTGTTGCACAGCCTAAAACCGGTAAGACAATCCTTCTCCAGGAGATAGCAAATGCAATTGCAAGATACCATCCCGAAGTTTACCTGATGATCCTTCTGATTGATGAACGACCTGAAGAGGTTACCGATATGGCGCGTAATGTGAAGGCTGAAGTTATTGCCTCAACCTTCGACGAACCTGCAGAAAGACATTGCCGCGTTGCAAATATTGTTCTTGAAAAAGCAAAAAGACTTGTTGAATGCGGACATGATGTAGTGATATTACTCGATTCAATAACAAGGCTTGCCAGAGCATTTAATACAACAGCACCGGCATCAGGGAAGGTATTATCGGGAGGTGTCGACTCAAATGCCCTCCACAAACCTAAGAGATTCTTTGGTGCAGCCCGTAATATTGAAGACGGAGGCTCTCTTACAATCCTGGCAACAGCCCTCACAGATACAGGATCCAAGATGGATGATGTGATCTTCGAGGAATTCAAGGGAACAGGTAATATGGAACTACAGCTCGACAGGAAACTCTCAAACAGGAGAATATTCCCGTCAATCGATATACCTGCCTCCAGTACACGCCGTGAAGATCTTCTTCTTAATAAAAACATTATGCAGAAAATATGGGTACTGCGTAATTATCTGGCCGACATGAATGCTGTTGAAGCAATGGAATTCCTCCGCGACAGGCTGATGCAGTCCAAATCGAATGAAGAATTCCTTATTTCTATGCACGGCGGTTGATTTCAATTAACGGTAATTGACTTCCATTAATGAGGGTCGATTTCCATTAAACGGAGATCGACATTTATGAAATTTCAGTAAATTTGCACTCTGTTAAAAAAATAACAATCTATAAATATCTTAAACACTATTAATTTAAAATGGGAACAAAAAAATTTATAACATGCGATGGGAACCAGGCTGCATCGCACATTGCCTATATGTTTAGTGAAGTAGCCTGCATCTATCCTATCACACCATCATCAACAATGGCAGAATATATTGATGAATGGTCTGCTAACGGACTGAAAAATATTTTCGGGGAACAGGTAAAAGTTGTCGAAATGCAATCAGAAGGCGGTGCCGCCGGAGCACTTCATGGCGCTTTGCAGACCGGGGCACTCTGCTCAACATTCACAGCTTCACAGGGATTACTTCTGATGATCCCAAACATGTACAAGATTGCTGCCGAACTGCTTCCGGGTGTATTTCATGTCAGCGCCCGGACCATTGCGGCCCACTCACTTTCTATTTTCGGCGATCACAGCGATATATATGCTACACGCCAGACCGGATTTGCATTACTGGCAAGCGGAAGTGTTCAGGAAATAATGGACCTTGCAGGCGTTGCACATCTTTCGGCTATCAAATCGAGAATCCCATTCCTTCATTTTTTCGATGGCTTTCGTTCATCTCATGAAGTACAGAAAATCGAATCTATCGATATAGAAGACATGAAAAAGCTGCTGGACTGGGATGCACTGAGCAGATTTCGTAATAACGCACTTAATCCGGAACATCCTGTAATAAGAGGGACTGCACAGAATCCGGATATTTTCTTTCAGGCAAAAGAGGCCATAAACAAGTTCTATGAACCAATACCTGATGTTGTTAATTCATACATGGCTGAGATCAATAAGATTACAGGAAGGGAATATAAACCATTCACATACTATGGAGCCGCTGATGCCGAGAACATTATCGTGGCCATGGGCTCGGTTACGGATACTACCAAAGAAGTTATCGATTATCTGACAGACAAAGGAGAAAAGGTCGGATTATTAAGCGTTCATCTTTATCGTCCCTTTTCTGCAAAATATTTCTTTAATGTCTTTCCGAAATCAGTAAAGAAAATTACTGTTCTGGACAGGACAAAAGAACCCGGATCACCCGGAGAACCTCTTTACCTTGATATAAAAGATCTTTTCTATGACAAGGCCGAGAGACCTGTTATTATCGGCGGCCGTTACGGACTGAGCTCAAAAGACACAACTCCGAGCCAGATACTTTCCGTTTTCGAAAACATGAAGCGCAAAGAATCCAAAAACCTGTTCACTGTAGGTATTGTGGACGATGTCACATTCACTTCTTTACCCATACTGCCTGAAATAAACGTTTCTCCTGCCGGAACATATTCAGCTAAATTTTATGGCCTTGGCTCAGACGGAACAGTAGGTGCAAACAAAAACTCCATAAAGATCATTGGTGATAATACAGACAAATACTGCCAGGCTTATTTTGCTTATGATTCAAAGAAATCGGGAGGAATAACTATATCTCATCTTCGTTTTGGAGATAAACCCATAAGATCGCCTTATTACGTTAATACCCCTGATTTTGTAGCCTGTCACGTTCCTTCATATCTGAATAATTATGATATGCTGAAAGGTCTTAAGCAGGGCGGAATATTCCTGCTGAACTCAATCTGGGATGCAGAAGAAACCAAAAAGCGCCTTCCCGATCATATGAAGAAGTATCTGGCTGAAAACAAGATCAATTTTTATATTATCAATGCTACATCAATTGCAGAGGATCTTGGTCTGGGCACCCGGACAAACACTATCATGCAGGCTTCCTTCTTCAAGGTGGCCAATGTTATACCTTATGAACTAGCCGAAACGCAGATGAAAAAGGCGATTCTGAAGAGCTATGGACGTAAAGGTGAAGATGTTGTAAAAATGAACTATGCTGCAGTCGATAAAGGCAGTGAAGTACATAAAGTTGACATCCCAGCAGAATGGGCAAATCTGAAAGTCGAAAAAGAAACAGATACACGTGATATTCCTGAGTTCATCCGTGATATTATGGAGCCTATGAACGCCTTGAAAGGAGATGATCTTCCGGTCAGCGCTTTCATTGGAAGAGAAGATGGAACATTCCCCTCAGGTACAGCAGCATATGAAAAACGTGGTATAGCAGTTAATGTTCCCGAATGGCAAGCGGAAAACTGCATACAGTGCAATCAATGTTCTTATGTATGCCCTCATGCAGCTATCCGTCCGTTCCTGTTAACTGACGAAGAACTGGCTAATGCTCCTGAAAATACCAATACCCTTCAGGGAATACCGGGAGCTCTTAAGGCATACAGATTCAAAATCCAGGTAAGTGTTTATGACTGTACAGGTTGCGGCAACTGTGCCGATGTCTGTCCGTCAAAGAACAAAGCTTTGATAATGAAGCCTCTCGAAACACAGCTGGCAGAAGCAGATCGCTGGACTTATATGCACGAAAAAGTTGGTTATAAAGATAC
Organism: uncultured Rikenellaceae bacterium; assembly: GCA_964637415.1. GTDB lineage: Bacteria > Bacteroidota > Bacteroidia > Bacteroidales > VadinHA17 > LD21. The sequence goes on along the minus strand of CAZWUB010000137.1, from coordinate 1,146 downwards.
AGTTGTTGATAAATTCGTGAATGTAAAGAACAGTCAGTTCGCTCAGCCTTTGTTTGAATTTTCGGGAGCATGTGCCGGCTGCGGTGAAACACCTTACATCAAGGCAATAACACAACTTTTTGGTGACCGGATGATAGCATCAAATGCAACAGGATGTTCATCAATATATAGCGGTTCTGCCCCTTCAATGCCATATACACACAACAAAAACGGCCAAGGCCCGACCTGGGCAAACTCGCTTTTTGAAGATAATGCTGAATTTGGATTTGGATTATCGCTGGGCTCAAACAAGCTAAGAGATCGCATTGCTCTTAAAATGAATGATGCAATTGCCTCAGGATCGGTTAGTGAAGAGACTAAAATTGCTTTTGAAGAGTGGCTCAAAGAAAAAGATAATGCAGAACCTTCAAAAATCGCTTCGGCTCACGTTATCGAAGCATGCGGCAAAGAGAAATCTGAAGTTGCAAAAGAGATCCTCAGTCTTAAACAATATCTTGTTAAAAAATCACACTGGATAATTGGTGGTGACGGATGGGCTTACGATATTGGTTATGGAGGACTTGATCACGTTCTTGCCAGCGGTGAGGATATCAATGTTCTTGTACTGGATACCGAGGTTTATTCAAACACAGGAGGCCAGGCTTCCAAGTCGACTCCGGCCGGTGCAGTAGCCAAATTTGCAGCATCAGGCAAGAAAATCCGCAAGAAAGACCTTGGCCAGATGGCAATGAGTTATGGCTATGTTTATGTTGCCCAGGTTGCAATGGGTTCAAGTAACGCTCAGTACCTTAAGGCAATAAAAGAAGCTGAAGCTTATCACGGACCATCGCTCATTATAGCTTATTCTCCATGTATCAACCATGGTTTAAGCAGTGGCATGGGTAAGACACAAGCCCAGGCAAAGGCTGCTGTAGAGTCAGGTTACTGGCATCTCTACAGGTTTAATCCTCTTCTGGAAGAGGAAGGGAAAAATCCTTTCACCCTCGATTCAAAAGAACCGGACTGGAGTAAGTTCCAGGATTTCCTGAATTCTGAAGTTCGATACACTTCTCTGATCAAGACCTTTCCGGATCAGGCTGAAATCCTCTTCAAAGCTGCCGAGGAGAACGCAAAATGGAGGTACAAAGCTTACCAGAGGCTGGCAGC
>CAZWUB010000136.1:4756-10232 GCA_964637415.1 uncultured Rikenellaceae bacterium | reverse complement strand
AGAGATCCACTGAGATCCACAGAGGTCCACAGAGATCTTATTTCTTAACTCTGTGTAACTCTGTGAATTTTTCACCCACCGAAGCCTTGGCGTAGGTGGGCTCTGTGGAACTCTGTGTAATTGAACGTTAACTTTATTAATGTCCCCATATTTTAATAATGGGTGCTAAACTTTGTGGTTCGAAATGTCAGGTAAGGAAATCAAAAGGAACATTTTCAAGCCTTGAAATATCGGCAATTTTTTCCATCACCTTAAAATTCCTCAGACAATTTACGGTGCATGTTTCGCAACCGCTGCAAGGGTTTCCTGAAATACCCAGTTCAGCAAGCAGACTTTTTGCCATAGCCGGATTTCCGTATCCGTATGCATACATATAGGCTCTCATAAGATCCGGAACAGGAAGGTTTTTTGCACAGGTCTGAGTGCATCCGTTGCATCCTGAGCATATTAATCCCGGTTCGGAAAGTGATGCAACAAGCTCGCCCTTTTCCTGATCAGAAAGTGTAAAGTCCTCCATAATTCTGGAATTCATATCTACCTGTTCAAAAGCTGTCATGCCCGGAATTGTCGTATGAATATCGGGGTTTTGCAGTACCCATTTAAGGGCAGCCGGTGCATTTACCGGTTTTGTCCTCTCCCTGTCAAGAAATCCTCCTGCAATTGTCTTCATTGCCACAATACCAATACCAGCCGATGCAGCCTTTTTTATTGCCGCATTCAGTTCGGGAATTGTTGCAAGCCTGTAATTATACTGTGTAAGGATAACATCCCACACATCAGATTCCGCTGCAGCGTCAATTACCGTATGTTCATTCCGGTGGGTTGAAAAACCTATATACTTTATTTTCCCCTCTTTCTTCAGCTGTTTTACAGTATTTATAACCGGTTTATAATCCAAAAACTCCGGGTTGCTTATATCATGAATATAGAGGATATCGACATAATCCATTTTAAGACGTGACATGCTTACATTGAAAGTTTCCATGAAACGTTCTGCCGTGGCCTGATCTGTTGGTTTACCATCCCTGTCTGTGGGCGATTTGACTTTGGTTGATAAGAGAAATGAATCTCTTGCGTAATCCTTAAAATGATTACCAAGCATTATTTCACTGTTACCGCCAAGATATCCGTTGGCTGTATCAAAGAGTCTCATGCCCTTGTCGTATGCAGCTTTAACAAGGCTGGGATTATCTGATCGCATTACCCCGAAGCTTACCACAGGAAGTTTTATTCCGGTCCTGCCAAGTGTTCTGTAAATAATATTCTTTTCCTGCACCGGTGCAGAAATTATTGCCGGGGAAAGTGCAACCGCTCCTGCCCCTGCAATACCTGTCCTGAGAAATCCTCTTCTTGTTACCATAGCAATTAATAATTATTTTAAATTTCTTATTCTCACTTCAATATCGGTATTTTTAAGCAATTGTACAAGCTTTTCTGTCTTCGTATCACCATAATGATAGGGATACAGAATTTTCGGCCTGAATGCCAATGCCGCATCGGCCACCATTTCCGGGGTCATTGTATAAGGAAGGTTCATGGGAAGGAAAGCAACATCAATATTTTTCAGAGCTTTCATTTCGGGAGTATTTTCTGTATCTCCTGCAATATAGAATTTTTTATCTCCAATTGTAAGAATAAAACCGATACCCGAACCTTTCGGATGAAATGGCTGTCCCGGTGATCTCATATTAACAATATTATAAGCCGGAACAGATTCAATACCAATAATGCCGGCACTCCTTTTTTCACCGGCATTCATTGCCCGGGCCCAGTTTATTTCAGCTGCCGCCTTTTGGTTACAGAACATTACTGTTGAGGGCTTGCGCAGAGTTGAGATCAGAGTGGCATCAAGATGATCATAGTGTTCATGTGTAACCAGGATAAGATCAGCCTGAGGAAGCCCCTTGTAACTTCCTGAACTGCTGACAGGATCGATATGAATGCAAAAGTCATTCACCTTGACCATGAGTGATCCGTGTCCTATAAAGTACATTTCAACATCGCCGGCCGATGTTTTTATAACATCAGCAGCATGGGAATCCTGAGAATATGCACCTGAAGTCATCATAATAAAGATTAAAACTGGTAAAATCCGCCTTTCCCCTTTCATGTGATTTTGTTTATTCGTCCTATAAAAACGTGCATAAAAGTAGTAATCTTATCATTTTTATCAAATTTATCAGAAGCTATCGCGTTATTCTGGAGCAAAATTAATAACTTGCATGATGTTTTAGTTAATGGATCAATCATTTAACATTGATGCATTTAGGGTATATCAAAAAGTCATTGTGTCTGCTTATTCTTCTGGTTATAACCTTAGTTATCAATGGTCAGGCATCTAAAAGCTGCAGGATCAGATTTGACAAGGACAAGGATTCTCAGACAGGTGAAATTATTTCATCAGGACGTGATATTGTCATAAATTATAACCTGCCCGGGATAGACATTAACGGGTTCAGCAGTGATAATGGTTCGTTCTACAGAATATCGGCACCTGGGCACATACATACTTCAGTACCCGGTAAACCGGAACTTCCGGTTTTCAGCCGTCTCATTTCAATTCCGGGCGATCTTGTTTATGACATCAGGATAACAGATGTCAGGACACAAAGAATATACCCCGGCCGCAGTAAAATCGACGGTCGGCTGTTCCCTGCCCAGGAAGGGGAAACGAAAGGGATTCAGGACAAAAAACGTATATTCGCAATTGACAAGGCAGTTTATTCCTCACGGGATTTCATTCCATCAGATACAGTTACAATCAGATCTGCAGGTAAGGTAAGGGGAACCTTACTGGCGAATCTTGTCATTTCGCCCTTCAGATATAATCCACGGGCAAATGTCCTGGAGGTTATCACTTCAATGAAAATTGAGATCCATTTTACAGGACAGGCAGAAGGTTCAAAGTCATTTGCAGTATCTGAAACCTTTAAGAAAACGCTGAGCAATGGCATTCTTAATTATGCTGAAAGCTCAGATATCCCGACATGGTCAGACAAACCAATAAGGATGGTAATACTGACGGATACGGCATTCAGACATCACCTTGAACCTTTTATCAAATGGAAAACCTTAAAAGGATTAAAGCTTGATATATTATATAAAGGATCTGATTATGCAGGAGAAAACTATACCGAAATTAAAAACTCTCTCGCTGATCTGTATAATTCAGCCACTGAAGATAATCCTCCACCGGAGTATCTTCTGATAGTGGGAAATACTTCAAATATCCCGTATTATGGAACAGAAAATGTGACAGATATGTATTACGGGGAATTTGACGGGAATGGTGATTATTTCCCTGAAATGTTCATAGGGAGGTTACCGGTCGCAGATACAAATGAATTAAAAAGTGTTGTTGCAAAGCTTGTCAGTTATGAAAAGTTCGAATATGCCGATACAAACCTGTTCCATTCCAATGCAATGATCACATCGGGATACGATGCGAGTTATGCAAATTACATGAACGGTCAGATTAAATATGCAATAACAAACTATCTTACTCCCAATAACAATATTAAGGAACACCATTTCTATTATCCTCAAACCCAGGTAGTTCATAAGGATTCTGTGATGTGGCTTATTAACAATGGCATGTCGTTTATCAATTATACGGGCCATGGATCATCAACCGCCTGGCTTCATATCAATATTGATACATCGGACGTCAGAAAGCTGAAGAATACAAATATGTATCCTTTCATTATAAGCAATGCCTGCCAGACGTCAAAATTCAACATTAAATCACTGGGGAACAGAATGGTTGTAGCAAAGGAGAAAGGGGCAATAGGATTTATAGGTTGTTCAAACGATTCATTCTGGAACGAGGATTTCTACTGGGCTGTTGGTGTCAGTACACCATCTGATAATCCAACATATGAGACCACAGGCCCTGGTGCGCTCGACAGATTATTCCATACCCATGGTGAACCTCAGTCAGAATGGTACACAACGATGGGACAAATCGTATATTCAGGCAATCTTTCAGTAAGTGCCAGTACAAGCCCGCGAAAAAAATACTACTGGGAGACTTATAATCTTGTTGGTGACCCCAGTATGATACCGATAATCGGAACTCCGGATTCATTCAGGATCGAGCTCCCCGACACATTACCCAATACAATAAAATTATGGTCATTTACTTCGGAGCCAGGATCTTATGTAGCCATCTCTCATGCCGACACCTTATGGGATGCCTCACATGCCAGCCCCTCGGGTGCTGTTACTCTTGAAATGCCGGGCTTGTCGGAAGATTCATGCCTGCTGGTAATCACCGGCCAGAATAAAGTGCCGCTGATGAAAACAATATACTTTTCAAAAGTAAATAAGGAATTCATAAACCTCACGGAAACAAGGATAAGCGACCTTTCAGGAAACAATGACGGCAAGGCCGACTTTGGTGAGACACTTTCAATAGACATGACAGTTGCTAATCTGGGGCTCACTGAAGCTACTGATCTGTATGCAAAGATCACAACAGGATCACAATATATTACAATACTTAGTGATTCGGTTATGATAGGATCTCTTCCTTCCGGTTCGGAAAAACTGATCACCAACAAACTGTCAGTCATGGTCTCGGAGGATATTGAGGATAACAGCCTGGTGACTGTTGATATCACGGTGAGGGATCATAAGAGTACATATCATTTCACTGTAGACTTCACTGTACATGCTCCGGACCTTGATATACTAAGCTTTTACCTTGATGATGAAAGCACCGGAAACGGAGATCAGATTGCAAATCCCGGAGAGACACTGAGTCTTATCTTTTCCGTGAAAAATGATGGAAGCAGCAGTATATCAGGAAAATTCTCCATATCAAGCCCTGATGCCGGGATCACAATTCTTGAACCCACAAAGAATTCAGGATTACTGACAGATGGTGTGATGACAGAGATTCCTGTGCTTGTCAAGCTTTCAACATCAGTGAATTCAGGAACAACAATTTCTGTCCTTGCTCTCCTCGATTGCGGCCCCTATCATGTTCAAAGAATTTTCTCATTCAGGGTCGGACGGATAAGGGAATCATTTGAATCATCATCATTTAAGGTATTTCCATGGATCAATGTAAGTCCGAAACCCTGGGTAATAACCGATATCGGATCAAGCGACGGTAACCTTTCAGCACGTTCAGGAGCTATCGGTCACAATGAGACCACTTCCCTGATCATAAAAACCCTGTATGAATCTGCAGATACACTAAAATTCTCCTACCATGTATCATCAGAATCAAATTATGATTTCCTCGCCTTCTATCTGAATGATGCAGAAATGTTCCGTAAATCAGGTGAGACTATGTGGGAAATAAAACAAATAGCGGTTCCTGCAGGATATAACAAGATGGAATGGCGCTATAAAAAAGATCAGTCGGTTTCGCAGGGTAAGGATTATGCAATGATTGATATGATCGATTTCGCCGGCCCCGGAGGAGTATCTTATATTCAAAAAGATATAGTTACAGGCAGGGTAGTTA
>CAZWUB010000136.1:0-4656 GCA_964637415.1 uncultured Rikenellaceae bacterium | reverse complement strand
GTATTAAAAGCCCAACGCTGATCCTTTTTTATCCCCGTTATAAATATTAGTTTTATACTCTGACTTTCATAATTCATATACGTTTTGAATCCATATTGTAACCCTTTGTGCTCTTTGTGTAAACCTTTGTGCTCTTTGTGGTTAAATAAAAATCATTGAATATGACATATTATATTCCGACAAGGGAAGATGCCCTTGAATTATTTAAGAAATACAACAGTACTGAAAGTCTGTTAAAGCATGCTCTTGCCGTTGAAGGAGTTATGAGATATATGGCAGGAAAATCAGGTGAAGATGCAGAGAAGTGGGGCATTATAGGTCTGATACACGACCTTGATTATGAAATGTATCCCGACCAGCATTGCAAGATGACGAAAAAGATCCTTGAGGAGAATCACTGGCCCGAAGAATATATAAGGGCTGTAATGAGTCATGGATGGGGACTGGTTACGGATGTCGAACCGGTAACCCTTCTTGAAAAGACAATTTTCGCGATGGATGAACTTACCGGACTTGTAACCACAAGCGCTCTTGTAAGGCCTTCTAAAAGTGTTCTCGACATGGAGGTAAAGTCGGTTAAAAAGAAGTGGAACGACAAAAGATTTGCTGCAGGAGTTGACAGGTCTGTTATTGAAAAGGGAGCTTCGATGCTCGGTGTAAGTCTTGATGAACTGATTAACGATTGTATTATGGGAATGAGGGAAGTTGCTGAGCAGATAGGCTTGAAGGGCTCAGTCATCTAAAAAAATACGTATTAAAATACGTTTTTAAAAACGTATTTTAATACGTAGATAATTTATTTGCCGGAAATTATTACAGTTGTCTGATCTTAATATTCCTGAACCATACATCATTGCCATGATCCTGCAGGCCTATATAGCCTTCTTTTGCAGTATCGATGAACCATGGCCATTCTGAGAATTTTGAATTGGCACACATTTTTTTCCAGTCGTCAGTCCAGAGGTGAAACTCGACAACATTAGCTCCGTTCTGGTTAAAGACCACAGTACCCTGGTATACAAGAATCTTCACTGAATTCCACTGCCCCACCGGCTTTGTATTCTGTGGTTTTGCAGGTATCAGATCATATAGTGATCCGGCCATACGGTTTCCGTTGACACCCAGCTTTGCATCCGGATGCCTATCATTATCGAGAACCTGCATTTCCGGTGAAGACTTATAGATCGGCTCATTGGGAATTTCCTGTGCAAGTATGAAGATACCACTGTTTCCTCCTTCGGATATTTTCCACTCAAGAGAAAGCTCGAAATTTCCGAGTTTTTTGTCATAGATAATATCTCCACCACCGCCTCCGGCCTCACCACCACCTGAACCTATGCAATGCAATGTCCCGTCAACGGCTTCCCAGCCCTGTGACGGGAAGGTTGTCTTGTTGTATCCACGCCATCCGGCAGTTGTTTTGCCGTCGAAGATAGTTGTCCAGTTTTCACCTGAGGTGCTCTTCTTCTTACCTGAAGAAGCACATGATGTAATTCCCATCACAATAACAAATGATAATAAAACATTAAATATTTTCATTTTCCGTTTATTTTATTTTGTTACATGCAGAATCGCAATGCATTGCGATTCTGCATGTAATATATCGTTTTGTTTTTCTGGTTTTTCGTAAAAACGCGATGCATCAAAAACGCGATGCATCGCGTTTTTACAGATTCTCATTATACCGGCATTGCAGGCAATGACCAGCCATTGCGATAGTTATGTTTAACCATTTCTGCAGCAAACTGTTTTGCATTCATCGGTTCGGTCCACTTTTTGTTGAATGTGGGATGACCGTCTGCAATTGTAAATGCATCTTCGATAACTGTTCTGACAGTTTCTGAATCGGTGAGATTTGTGAATTCCATTTTTTCACCATTCCATTCAAGTTCTTTATTCAATCCCTGTAATCTTACAGCGAGTACACCCATTACGACCATTTCGTTGAATGGTCCGGCTTCTGCAAAATCGGATTTAGTAGGAACTCTGTTCTCGGGGCTCTCTTTGCATGCACGTACCCAATCCATTTCGTGAGTTACTTTATCCGGAAGTCTGCGTTCGGTTTTCGGAGCAACAGGTACGCGACCTGATAACAGCCACGGATCCCTTCCATAGCAACCAGCGATAAGCTTATCTTTTGTGCCGTGGAAAATAACTCCGCCGCCGCCATTATTCATATCTTTTCCTGCCGGCCATCCGGCTGGTTTTGGAGGCTGAAGGCCACCATCATACCAGATAACCTCAACCTGCGGAAGTTTCATCTTTGCCTTTCTGTCTGTAACTCTTGCAGGATAGATAAGGGAAACCCTCTGTGCATTTGGTGCACAATCGGTTAAGAGCAGTGTTGAACTACCCTGTGCCCTGATCGGATATTGAAGCTTCAGTCCTTTGAAAACAGGATGAAGTATATGGCAGGCCATATCACCAAGAGCACCTGTTCCGAAATCCCACCAGCCCCGCCAGTTCCACGGTGTATAAAGGCTGTTGTAGGGACGCATTTTTGCCGGGCCTATAAAAAGATCCCAGTTAAGTGTATCCGGAACCCATTCTCCTTTAGGAATATTTAATCCCTGGGGCCATATCGGGCGGTCAGTGAAAGATTCTACCTTTGTCACATCGCCGATTTCGCCATTCTGAAGCCATTCGACCGTAAGGTTAACTCCCTCACCTGATGAACCCTGGTTACCCATCTGTGTTGCCACCTTGTGCTTTGCAGCAAGCTTGGTCAGCAATCTTGATTCATAAACCGTATGAGTCAATGGTTTCTGAACATAGACATGCTTACCCATTGTCATTGCAGTAGCAGCAACAATCGCATGAGTATGGTCGGCAGTTGCAACAATTACTGCATCGATAGAATTACCCATTTCATCAAACATCTTGCGCCAGTCCCAGTATTTTTTTGCATTAGGATAGGCATCAAAAACCTTCTTTGAATATGCCCAGTCGACATCGCAGAGAGCAACTATATTCTCAGTAGGAGCAACAGCTCTGAGGTTGCTGTTACCCATACCTCCGATTCCTACTACGGCAATATTCAGCTTATCGGATGGCGCCCTTCTTCCCATCCCGCTCAAAACGGAGCCGGGAATGATCGTCAAACCGGCAGCAACAGCACCCGTTGTTCCGATAAAAGAACGACGTGTCATGTTTTTAGATTCTTCTTTCATTTTCAAGTGGATTTAATTATTAGTTATTGAAGTGTTATTTAACTGATTTGGACATAAAAGTAATAAATTCAGGATATTATTTTTATGAGTTAGTGATTTATTTTAATCTGTCATAATTCTCTGATCCAGATATTCCTGTATGCAACAGGATTACCATGATCCTGAAGAACAAGAGGTTCTGCTCCGTGTTTTTTAATTGAGTATTCAGGCATGCCAATATAGAGTGTAGGCCCTCTGAGGCTTACATTATTCTGGATCAGAACGCCATTATGCAGAACGGTAACCCGCGGAGGTGTGAAATATGTTGTTGTGTCGTTGGCGAAGCGAGGCGCTGTGTAGATTATATCATAAGACTGCCATTCACCGGGTTTCCTGCTGGCATTAACAAGCGGGGCATACTGTTTATACAAACTGCCTGCCTGACCATTCCTGTAAGTTTTATTATTGTAGCTGTCGAGTACCTGTACTTCATAAAGACCCTGCAGATAGACCCCGCTGTTGCCTCTCCCCTGTCCGTCGCCTATCACTTCTTCAGGAGCTTTCCATTCGATATGCAGCTGGAAATCATTGAATTTGCGTTTTGTCTGAATCACTCCCGATCCTTTTACACATACAAGGGCGCCATTCTGAACGATCCATTTTGTTGGGTTTCCCCTGCTATCCTGCCATTCAAGGTTAATATCGCTGGTTCCGTCGAACAGAATAACTGCATCTGAGGGTGGCATTGCTGTCTGATCGCCGGGTTGTATAACTTTAACTTCCGGTTCCATGATCTCTGTCATCTGAGGAGTCATCCGTGCAGGAAATTCCTGCTTCTGGGTTCCGCCGGCAGGAGGTCCCGGGCGCTGTTGTGGCTGACCAAAGCTGTAAACGCCTGTCAGCAGCGAAAGGCTGAGGATAATTAGTTTTTTCATTTGATTCTGATTTGTTTGCTTTTAATAATGTTTTAATTCTTAAATATTCTGAGAGAATAAAATCCGATCAGGAAGATATATATACCTGATTTAAAAATAATCAACAATGTAGTTATTCAAATGTAAGGACCTTTTTAATATTGTATAAAAATAAGATCTTTTTTAACTTTTTTTAATATGCAAAATCATTATTGTCCGACTAAAATTGATGAGGCAGGAAGTTCGCTGTTTGCAGAAAATTGAAAAAGGGTGTTATTGCGAACACCCTTTTTCTTTTATTACACGAAATTCAGATAATCATTTTGATCCTGACTAGTAACCCGGATTTTGTGTGAGATTCGGATTTGCGTCAATTGCTGTCTGAGGAATCGGGAACAGCAATCTGTAAGGATCCAGTGCATTAGGTCTCCAGCCCGGGATCGGATTCAGGAATGTACCAAAACGGATCATATCCTGTCTTCCCCATCCTTCCCATGCGAGTTCAAACCGGCGTTCATTGTAAATATCTTCTAATGTAACTGTCGTTTTAAGCTTAGCAGGATCGGTGAATACCCTGGATCTGAGAGCATTAA
>CAZWUB010000135.1:7646-10234 GCA_964637415.1 uncultured Rikenellaceae bacterium | reverse complement strand
ACCACAAAGAGCACAAAGGATTACACAAAGGACACAAAGGAATACAGTAAATTATAGATATTTATGAATTAAACAGACTAATTAAATAATACTAATGATCATGAAAAAAACGCTTTATTTACTGCTTGGTGCTATGATCCTTACATCATGCGGATCGGGAGGATCAAAACAGCAACAGGGAAAATCAGATGAGAATATGGAAAATAAATACCAGGTAAACCTGATGACAGTTGATCCGGGCCATTTTCATGCCGGCCTGGTACAAAGGATAATGTACGAGGATGTAAATCCGGATGTTCATGTTTATGCACCTGAAGGTCCTGATTATATCCAGCATCTCAACAGAATAAAGGGATTTAATGAGCGCAGCGCTGATCCTACATCATGGAATGAGATAATTTATACGGGCTCTGATTTCTTCGAAAAGATGCTTGAAGACCGGCCCGGAAATGTAGTGGTCCTTTCAGGTAATAACCTTAAGAAGGCCGAATACATAACAAGATCGGTAAATGCCGGTTTAAATGTATATGCCGATAAGCCTATGATAATCATACCGGAGGATTTCCCGAAGCTTGAAGAAGCATTCAGAGTAGCTGCTGAAAAGGGAGTTATGATATATGATATAATGACTGAAAGGTTTGAGGTAACAACAATCCTTCAGAAGCTGCTCTCATTGAAGGAAGACGTATTCGGAAAGCTGGAACAAGGGACTCAGGAAGAACCGGCTGTTTCCAAGATCAGTGTTCACCATTTTCTTAAGATGGTTGCCGGAGCGCCCAATATAAGGCCCGGATGGTTTTTTGATACAGATCAGCAGGGTGAAGGGATTGTTGATGTTACTACCCACCTTGTTGACCTTGTTCAATGGGAATGTTTCCCGGAACAGATACTTTCCCCGTCCGATGTTAATGTTGCTGCCGCAAAGCGATGGCCGACAATTATTACAAGAGATCAGTTCAAAGCTGTGACAAATCTTGAGGAATTTCCCGGATATCTTCAGAAAGATCTGAAGGACGGGAATCTGAATGTTTTTGCAAATGGTGAGATCATTTATCAGTTGAAGGGTATATGGGCAAAGGTTTCTGTCGAGTGGAATTATGAAGCACCTCCCGGAGGAGGCGACACTCATTATTCAGTAATGCGGGGTTCCAGATGTGACCTTGTTATTAAACAGGGGAAAGAAGAAAAATTCAAACCGACTCTGTATGTTGAGAATATAAAGGTAGTTTCTGCTAAAGATTTCGCCGCGACAGTGCAGAACGCTCTTGCTTCACTGCCGTATGACAGCCTTACAGTAGAATCTTCGGGTAAAAACTCACTTAAAATAAATATCCCCGATAAATTCAGGATTTCGCATGAGGAGCATTTCGGTCAGGTAACAGCACGCTTCCTTGAATATCTGAAGGACGGTAAGCTTCCGGAGTGGGAAGTACCGGGAATGATCACGAAGTATTATACGACCACGGCTGCACTGAAGAAAGCAAGAGGGAACTGAGAGAACGGCTCAACGGCGCAGTGGCGAAACGGCTCAGTGGCGGAACGGCTCAGTGGCACAGAGGCAGGAATTAACCTGAGCCCCTACGCCCCTACACAAACAAATCTTCCACCACCATCCCATACAGATCGGCCAGATCTATCCCGGCGGCAGCTGCCTGCTTTGGAATAAGACTTTCCGGTGTCATCCCTGGTATTGTGTTTATTTCAAGGAACATGGGCTTATTGTCTACAATAATGAAATCAACTCTGACAATTCCCCTGCAACCGAGCAGATCGCAAACCTCAGAGCTTAGCCTCTGAACTTCCTCAGTGACTTCCTCCGGAAGATCAGCCGGAGTTACTTCATCAGATTTCCCGGATGTATATTTGGCTTCGTAATCAAAGAATTCATTCCTGCTGATTATTTCAGTGACAGGCAATACGATTTTCCGTGAATGAGTTTTTACAACCCCGCATGCAACTTCACGACCTTGCATGAACGATTCGATAACGACTTCATCACTTTCACCAAATGCCTCAGATAATGCCTTTTGAAGTTCATCTGTCTTCTTTACTTTTGATACCCCAAAGCTGGAACCGCTGTCATTCGGCTTGACAAAACAAGGCAAACCGGCTAGTTTAGTAACAATTTCAGGATCAAATGTTTCATCTTTCCTGATAAGAATATTGAAGGCCATCGGGATGTTATATTCCTTAAGAAAGAGCTTGCTGGCATGTTTGTTGAAAGTGAGGGTTGAACAAAACGCATTGCAGCCGGTATAAGGTATCTGCATCATATCTAGATAACCCTGGAGCTGGCCGTTCTCTCCCGGTTTTCCGTGAATTGCAATAAAAACGGCATCAAAGCGGACAGTTTTATCATCAATATTCAGGGTGAAATTATTTTTATCGATACTGTGATACCTTCCTTTCTGATCTTCCCAGTACCAGTTTGTGTTCCTTACTATAATTATATAGGTCCTGTATCCGGCAGATAGTACTTTGCTTACTTCAACTGCGCTTTTTACTGAAATCTCATATTCAGAAGAATCACCTCCTGCAACTATTGCAATTGTTCTCATATTGATTTTTTTTGAGGATCAAATTTAGTA
>CAZWUB010000135.1:0-7546 GCA_964637415.1 uncultured Rikenellaceae bacterium | reverse complement strand
AGTAAAATAAAATCAATACAAAAATGAAAAAAGGTTGTTTAATCTGGATTATAATCGGAGTTATTGTCGGTTTGTTTGTTTTCGGGATAATATCCTGGGGCGTAAGTACATATAATAAAATGGTCGGACTTCAGGAGGGTGTTACAAGCCAGTGGGGAAATGTTGAAACACAGTATCAGCGGAGGGCTGACCTGATCCCCAATTTCGTCAATACTGTTAAGGGTGCTGCTGAATTTGAGCAGGAGACTCTTACAAGGGTTATTGAGGCAAGGGCAAAGGCTACTCAGGTTACTATTGATCCTACAAATATGACTGCCGATAACCTTCAGCAGTTTCAGGCTGCGCAGAGCGATCTGAGTTCAGCGCTGTCGAGGCTTATGGTTGTCGTTGAAAAATATCCTGATATTAAAGCGACCCAGAATTTCAGGGATCTTCAGGTTGAGCTTGAAGGGACAGAGAACAGGATCTCAACTGAAAGAAGGAAATTCAATGAAGTTGCACAGGGATTCAATACTTATGTAAAAAGATTCCCCGCCAACATTATTGCCGGATGGTTTGATTTCAATGCCAAACCCTATTTTGAATCGATGGAGGGAGCCGACAAAGCCCCTGAAGTGAAATTCTGATTTATTCACAGGAAAGATTAATGAAGGCTTCAGAGTTTTTTACCAGGGAACAGCAGGATCAGATCCGTGATGCCATAAAGGAAGCTGAAGATCTTACCTCTGGGGAAATAAGGGTTCATATTGAAACAAAAACCACGGGGAATGTGCTTGACAGGGCAGCATGGATTTTTAAAAGGATCGGCATGCACGGAACTGCCGGAAGGAACGGTGTACTTTTTTATCTTGCAATTACTAACAGGAAGTTCGCAGTTATCGGTGACCAGGGGATAAATTCTAAGGTACCTGAGGATTTCTGGGACGAAATCAGGGAAACAGTAAGGCATCATTTCAGTACCGGGAAATTCACCGAAGGCCTTGTTAAAGGGATAAATATGACCGGAACCCAGCTTAAAATACATTTCCCTTTCAAAAAAGATGATGTCAATGAACTGCCCGATGATATATCATTTGATGATCCCACATTAACAGGAGTGGTATGAACAGAAAAACTTTATCGGGATTTTTTTTCTTATTATTCTTTTCAGTCTTCCTGACCTTAAGGTTGCCGGCACAGGATTTTCCGGAAAAGCAGTTTCCACCCCGGCTTGTAAATGATTTTGCCGGTATGCTCAACTCCGGCGAAATCAATTCCCTCGAAAGTAAGCTTGTTGCTTTTAACGATTCCACTTCAACACAGATAGCAATTGTTACAGTAAGTGATCTGATGGGTTACGAAGTAGCCGATTATGCACAGCGGCTGGCTGAGAAATGGGGGATAGGCCAGCAAGGCCTTGATAATGGTATTCTTATCCTGGTAAAGCCTAAGACAGATGATTCGATGGGCCAGGTAACGATTGCACAGGGATACGGACTCGAAGGCGCCATACCAGACCTTACCTGTGCCCGGATTATTGACAATGAGATACTTCCTGCCTTCAGGGCCGGAGATATGTATGGAGGTCTTGATAAAGCCACCACAATATTAATGCAGCTGGCCAGCGGAGAGTTCAGTGCTGATGAATATGGTAATCCGGGAAGCGAAGCCGGAGCAATCGCTCCATTCATTATCTTCCTGATAATAATCATAATTATAATGTTCATGAGGAGCACCGGCGGCCGGAATCAGAAACATTTAAGTGATAAGGGTCTGCCTCTCTGGTTACTGTTATCGATGATGAACTCGGGAAGCAATTCCCATAAGGGTTCATGGGGCGGATTTTCAGGTGGCAGCGGCGGCAGAGGCTTTGGTGGTGGCGGCGGCTTTGGCGGCTTCGGCGGAGGCAGCTTCGGTGGCGGTGGCGCCAGTGGCAGTTGGTAGAAAAGGTGCATCCGTGCTACCGTCATTGCGAGGAGTCCGCCGTAACTCTGCGGAAGAACTACAATGCAAAGCTCGGACCGACGAAGCAATCTGTTTGGATTACTACTGCCTCCCCGCAATATACCTCCTCCACTTCTCAATTAACTGCCTCATATCATCAGGCAGCTCCGATTCAAACATAAGCCTCTTCCCTGTCACCGGGTGATCAAATGCCAGACTTTTTGCATGAAGTGCCTGTCTCGGCAATATCTGAAAGCAATTCTTTACAAACTGCTGGTATTTCGAAAATGTAGTCCCTTTCAGAATACGGTCTCCGCCATAATCAGCATCGTTGAACAAAGGATGTCCGGTAAAACTGAAATGAACCCTTATCTGATGCGTCCTCCCGGTCCCGAGTTTACACTCAACAACAGATAAATATCCCAGATTCTCAATTAGCTTATAATGTGTAACTGCAGGCTTTCCCTGACTGCCGTCAGGAAATACCTGCATTATCTTCCTGTCCCGGATGTTTCGCCCTACATGGCCTGTTATCGTCCCATTCTCAGGATCAGGAATTCCCCAGACCACTGCAATATATCTCCGGTCAGTGGTTCTGTCATAGAACTGCTTTGAAAGCCTGTTAAGCGAAAGTTCATTTTTTGCAATTACAAGTATGCCTGATGTATCTTTATCTATTCTGTGAACAAGACCGGGTCTCAGATCTCCTGACGAGAATAATGGCAGATCCTTAAAATGCCACATCAGCGCGTTTACAAGTGTCCCGGTATAATTGCCGTATGCCGGATGAACAACCATCCCCGGTACCTTATTGACAACAACGACATCATCATCCTCAAATATGATATTGAGAGGGATATTTTGTGGTATCAGTTCAATTTCCCTGGGGGGATTGGGCAGCACAATCTGAATAAGATCATCAGGTTTTACCCTGTAGTTTGGTTTAACAGGAATGTTGTTTACAAGAATATTTCCTGCATTTGCAGCATCCTGTATCCTTGTTCGTGAGGTATTCTCAATCCTGGAAGACAGATATCTGTCAATACGCAGAAGCGACTGTCCGGGATCAACTGTAAATCTATAGTGTTCAAACAGTTCCTGTTGTCCGTCTTCTTCTTCTTCAGACATTTTCAGGATTCATTTCGTTTTGATAAGGCGGCTTTGCCCGACAGACAATCCTTTACGGGAAAGTGTGACAATATATATTCCCTGATGCAGGAAAGAAATATCAATTTTATCATGAAGTGGTACTTTTAAAAGTTCCCTGCCACTTAAATCAATGACAGAAACAGTGTATAAATTATTGTCAGGCAGATCTTTATGATCGAACATTATATATTCTGAAGCGGGATTGGGGTAGAAATGCAATCTGTTTCTTTTGTTGAGGTAAACATCATTAACAGATGTATTGACAGGCGGCCCCACTATTGGTCTTATCATCAGTGTTCCTGACATCTGTGACGTGAACCATGAACCATTCATCCAGTAGAGCAGATTACCCCTGTGTGGAGTGTTTATATCAAATCCGGCATTGAGAAAAGTCTCGGAACGTTGTTTCCAGCCTACATAAAATATATTATTCACGGCCACTCCGGAAGGGAGGAAGTATGTGTGGAAGCCGTTAATGTCATCTCCCTGTTCAACCATTACCTCCTGGCGGGAGTAAATGACATCTCCGGGTACTCCGTTATCATCTTTCCATACCATCAGGCCGAAGGTTCTCTGATTTGCATTCATATAACTATCATTGAAACAGATACTTATTGCTCGTAATGTATCCTCGGTATATGATCTGAACCTGTATGCCACCATGGCATTCCGTGATCCCAGTCCGTTGACTCCGTAGCCGGCTTCTGCTGATCCGTCGTCAAATGCAAAATAATTGTGGAATTTCTGGTAATAGGTTACAGTATCGTTATCCTTAGGGTCGAAATCATCTGTTATCAGCCAGCTGGTCACCTTGAACAGTGCTGAATCCTGGTTTGATGTATTGAAAGTATAGAAGAGATTTGCATCATAATCGACACTTGTGAGCGGATCGATATTGGTTGCACCGGCAGAAAATGTTATCGCTTCTGTATTTTTATATACATCCCATATTCTGAAATTCCTTGTAACATTTCTGACAATAGTATCATTATTACGGTATTTTATAGGAATTGTGGCTCCCATTTCCTGGAGATAGATCTGGTTGAATTGTGTTATTGGCATTGCTTCGTGATTCTTGAGAAGGGAGCGGAATGGCTTTCGGAATGCGACGTCGGGGAAGATAGTATCCCCTTCGTTCCTGTTCTTGTCAAGCATTACATAATCTATATTCCAGTGATCGCAGTTACCTGTCATTGACTGATCATTGTTATTCGGGCTCAGACTTGCATAATTGCTGAATCTGAACCTGAATCCTTTTTGCAGGAATTTCACCTGGTCAATTTTCAGGAGGACCGGTTTGAAACCGTCAGCTGAATCTCCTGCAGCCCTCCATACTGAATACCACTTTTTTTCGGCTGGTGCATACATCTGTAAGGTGAGAGTATCATTCTCTTCAGGGAGATCACCCAATCCGCCGGGTTCATAATAGAAGCTCAGCCAGACATTATCAGCAGGAGAGAAATTGAGGTCAATGGGTTGTGATGTAAGGTTGTCGGCCCTGAAAACAATATCTGATGCATTATCATATAGCCGGCCGGTACTGTTGAGTGCATCCAGGGTGGCGATACCGGTAGTTATCTGCCGTTCGGAATATGTATTGTTGATGAAAACATAATCATCGCTCCATTTACGGGTATCAGGAAAAATTGTCCTTTCTGAAAAATCGTCAAAGAAAGGAAGTTTCAGGGTATCGGCTGCCATCGATCTGGCTGACAGATTATATGTTTTTTTCAGAAGAGGGTTCGATGTTAATCCTGTGACTATATCCTGCCCTGTTAAGATCAGAGGGCAGGCCAGAAGTAATATGATATTTGGTAAATATCTTTTTATCATCAGGATCATTTAACCTTGCGGGAAAAGAGAGCAGCTGTAAGTGTTGTGTCAGAGCCTGCCATTGTTGAATCTGAGGGGAGTCTGAGGGAATCTGTTGTCATCCACAGGTATATAGATGATCCCAACTGCAGTGTGGCATCTTCCCTGAATTCAGGGTTCTGTTTATATACAAATGCTTTAATGCTGTCTTCACCGCTACGTATTGTATTATCAAAAATGAAAGTTCCCAGGTTGAGTGATGCGCTGAGGATCCTGTCGGTTGCAGGTTCAAGGGTCATTCCTATCAGGTTGGGAACAGGGGTTCGCTGATTGCTGAGTCCCTTTCCCAGGACTAGGTCGATGACGGATCCTTTCTGAATTGAGTCTCTTCCGGCAATTTCTTTTCCGTTATAAAGCTGACTAAGAACTACATTTATTGAAAGGTCGGGTTTATATCTTAATGATCCCATTACGAGACCGGCGCTTTCTATCAGTGCAATAGCCTGCCGGAGCGGGAGGTCAACAAGGTCTGGGACTGCTACCATTTCAGGCCGGTAAGCGTTAATTGTAAGCGCTACATTCCTCCATTTCTTTACCTTAAATCCTGGTTTTGGACTTTGCTCTGCCACACAACCTCTCATCACATGTGTTGTGTAGACAGAATCTATCACATGATACCGCATTTTGGATTTTTTCGCCTGAATTTTTACCGCATCCATATTCAGGCCTACAAAATCAGGAACGGGAACAGCCTGTCCGTGTCTTGTATAAAGATTCAGTCCGAGCAGTAAAAACATCAATACGCCGGCTAAGATAAGGAATGCAATACCAAGCTGTTTCAGGAACAGTTTACTCAATATGAAGTTCTTTAAGCTCATACAGGCAATATGTACATTAGTGATAACGCAAATGTACAGATAAAATTATTAATTAAATCCTGTTATAAAGGGAGTCGCGTTCAACCGGAGTGTAGCCTGCTTCAGAAATCAGTCTGCAGATATCTCCGCTTGTCATCGCGGGATTCTTCTCTTCAGCACCGGCCATTGAGTATATTTTTGTTGTATCATCAATAGTGCCATCAAGATCATCGGTGCCAAATGAAAGGCTTATCTGTGCCACAGTTTTACCTGTCATTGGCCAGTATGCTTTTATGTGAGGAAAGTTATCAAGGAAGATCCTTGAAACCGCATAGTTGCGGAGGTCTTCAATTATACTGACTTCTGCAATATGAGACATGCTGTTGTTTACCTGTTTGAATTTAAGAGGGATGAAGGCCTTGAATCCCCCTGTCCTGTCCTGGAGAAGTCTTAATCTGTTCATATGGTCAATCCTGTGTGACCATGTCTCCAGATGTCCGTAAAGCATTGTTGCATTTGAATGTATCCCCAGTTTATGCGCTGTTTCATGGATAGTCAGCCATTGTTCAGAAGAGGTCTTGTCCTTACATATCTTCTCCCTCAGTGCCTCATCAAATATTTCCGCACCGCCACCCGGGATTGAATCGAGGCCATATTCCTTTAGCATAGCGAGTCCGCTTTCGATCGTTAGCCCTGCTATTTTTATAATATAATCGAGTTCGACTGCCGAGAATGCTTTAACATGGAGTGATGGCCTGTGCGATTTGATCTTTCTGATCAGGCTGCCATAATAATGAATATCATGAGAAGGGTGCACCCCGCCTGTGATATGTACTTCAGTCACATTTTTACCGTCAAACCGTTTAACAGTATCCAGCATATCCTCATGACTGTAGTCCCAGCAATCAGGATCTCCGGCCGGTTTACGGTAAGAACAGAACCGGCAGTTGTAGATACACAGGTTTGTCGGTTCAATATGAAAATTCCTGTTGTAAAATGCTGAATTGCCGTTTTTCCTTCGTCTCACTATTGAAGCGAGAAGCCCGAGCAGGGGAAGATCCGCCTTTTCATAAAGAACAAGGCCTTCCCCGGGAGTTATTCTGATATCAGAAACAATTTTCGCGGCTATTTCTCTCAGTTCACTGTCGGGAATATAATCAGGGAGTCGGATCATAATGTAAAATTAACAAAAAAGGCGCCCTGTATGGCACCTTTCCGATTATATTTCAGATCAGATTCAGGCCTTAAGCCTTAGTTCTGATGATACTGTAAGTTTCTTTCTGCCCTTTGCCCTGCGTGAGGCAAGAACTCTTCTTCCATCATGTGTTGACATTCTTTCCCTGAATCCGTGCTTGTTTGCCCTTTTCCTTCTGGAAGGCTGAAAAGTCCTTTTCATGTGCTAGTAATTTTTTGTTCCCTGGCTTTAAATTGAGACCGCAAATATAGTTAATTTTTCAAATAATAAAATGCTGGCGGATATTTTTAAACTTTAATTATTCTTATCCTTTGTGTCCTTCGCGTTAACTTTGTGCTTTGTGGTTTAATATAAATTTTTATTTAACCACAAAGGACACGAAGGATTACACAAAGAACACAAAGGAAGACAGTAAATTATGAATATTTATGAATTAAACAGATAAAGATAAAAAAGCAGGGAGATAAACTATTTTCTTTGTTTCAAAATAGGGCTCGTTGAAAAAATCCTTAATATCCCGGATAGTAACTGATCTGTTCAGGCTGCCCAGTTCTCCGCTGAGATCACCACCTTTCAGGCAGATGATGCCATTAGCCGGTTTGTTATCACT
>CAZWUB010000134.1:0-10338 GCA_964637415.1 uncultured Rikenellaceae bacterium | reverse complement strand
GCCCCTGTGCCATTATTCCTTTATTCTTCCTACTTTTGTCTTTTGTCTTTCAACTTTTATCTTGCTAAATGATTTATCCCGATAATTTTGAAACCAAAATCGGTTTCGACCGGATCAGGGAACTCCTTAAGGAGAAGTGCCTGAGTCCGATGGGTATTGAAAAAGTCGATGGGATCAGGTTCGGTGCAGATCCGGCTGTGATATCAGAACAGCTATCAGCTACTTACGAGTTTCAGCAGCTGCTTATTTTTGAGGAAAATTTCCCATCGGATAATTATTTCAGTTTTTCTTCATGTCTTAATAAAATCAGAATTGAAGGGACCTTTCCTGACGTCAGAGAAATTTATGACCTTAAAAGATCACTTGAAACTGTCAGGGCGATCCTTAATTTTTTTAAGGCAAGAGAGGAAACAAAATACCCTTTCCTTAAAAAGTTATGCGGACCTGTGAAGACTTACCCCTACGTTATTGATTCAATTGACAGGATCATTGACAGACACGGAGCAATAAAGGATAATGCTTCAACACGTCTGAAAGAAATAAGATCGGAGATCATTTCAAAGAACATACAGGCTTCAAGGCGGCTCAGTGCCATTCTTAAGCAAGCTCAGAACGAGGGTTTTGTGGATTCTGAAACCACTGTTTCCCTGAGGAACGGGAGAGGAGTTATTCCGGTAAATGCTTTTGATAAACGTAAACTGAAAGGTCTGATTCACGATCAGTCAGCATCGGGAAAAACTGTTTTTATCGAACCGGAGGAGATTGTTGAAATAAATAATGATATTGTTGAACTTGAATATGAGGAAAAAAGGGAGATAGTCAGAATTCTTACACAGTTTGCAGATAATATCAGGCCATATATTGACGATCTTCTTGAATCGGATAGTTTTCTTGGTGAAATTGATTTTCTGAAGGCTAAGGCAGTTTTTGGGAACCATTTCAGATCAGTAAAACCGGTACTTAACGAAAAACCTTATATTTCCTGGAAAGGAGCGGTACATCCTCTGCTTTCTCTGACGTTTGAAAAGATCCCCGGAGAAAGAAAAGTTGTTCCTCTTGATATTCAGCTTGATGACGCGAACAGAATACTTGTTATCTCCGGTCCCAATGCTGGTGGTAAATCAGTATGTCTTAAAACCGTTGGATTACTTCAGTATATGCTGCAATGCGGCCTTACAATACCGGTCAGTGAAAATTCGGAAGCGGGGACTTTCAGGGAGATCCTCATTGATATTGGCGACGAACAGAGTATTGAAAATGATCTGAGCACTTATAGTTCTCACCTTATCAATATGAAAGCTTTTCTCCGGTATGGAGGCGACAGGAGTTTAGTACTAATTGATGAATTCGGATCAGGAACTGAACCTATGCTTGGAGGTTCTATTGCTGAAGCAATCCTTGGTGAGCTTAACAGGAAGAAGGTTTATGGAGTGCTTACAACACATTATACAAACCTGAAGCATTTTGCTTCACTGACCGATGGCATTGTTAATGGAGCCATGGCATTTGATAATCATCTTATGCAGCCTCTCTTTCAGCTGTATATTGGTAAGCCGGGAAGTTCCTTTGCTTTTGAAATAGCCAGAAAGATAGGTCTTCCCCCGGAGATACTTAACGAAGCTTCAGGCAGGGCCGGTGTGAAAAATATCAATTACGACAGACATCTGAAGGATATTGCACGTGATAAGAGATACTGGGAAACAAAAAGACAAAATATCAGGCAGCATGAACGACGGCTCGAGGAACTGATAGATGAGTATGAACAAGAGCTTTCCGGCGCAAAAACCCTGAGAAAAGAGATTATCCTTAAAGCAAAGGATGAAGCACAGAACCTGCTTAAAGAATCGAACAGGATGATCGAAAATACTATCCGCCAGATCAGGGAATCGCAGGCTGAAAAAGAAAAGACCAGGGATGTACGACAGCAGCTTGAGGAGTTCAAAGAAAATGTTGTAGAAGAAGTCAGTCCTGTGGAGTCAGAAGCTGAAAGAAAAATAATCAATCTGACAATAAAAGCCAGAAAATTTAAACCGAAGGAAAAACCTGCTTCAGCGGCATCAATTCCTGAGACAGAAAAACCGCTTAAGGTGGGTGATGCTGTACGGATGACCGATACACAGGCTGCCGGGGAAATAACCGGAATCAGGGACAATATGATTCAGGTGGAGACAGGCAGCTTCAGATTTATGGTATCATCTGACAAGGTGGAAAGGATCAGCAGGTCGGAACTCAAAAAATCTCTAAGGTCGGGAATAACTTATAAAGGTGTTGATCCGGCACTCAGGGAGCGGAAACTGAATTTTAAACCCGAAATTGATATCCGCGGAGTAAGGGCGGAAGAAGCAATAAAGCTGGTACAGGACCTTATTGATAATGCCCTCATGGTTCAGCACCACAACCTCAGAATACTTCATGGAAAAGGTAACGGTATCCTCCGGCAGGTCATCAGAGAATACCTGGCAACAGTGGATGTTGTTAAGTCATTCAGAGATGAACATGTCGAGCTGGGAGGTTCGGGAATAACCGTCGTGGAAATGGATTTCTAGGGCGCCGCGTATCAAATCCCCTCCTGGGAGGGGGTAGGGGTGGGTATTTACCTGAGGATTACTGAATATTCCCTTTTATAAGTTTTCTGTAATTCTTTATCCTGTGGAACGTCAGGTAGTTGGCGTCGTGATAGTTATTTGCCCCGCCGGATTCATCATCATATGCGGTGCGTGACAGGTAAATAATGTCTTTACCGTCAAACTGCCAGTCGACATACTGGAAACCATGCTTCTTTACGTCGGGATGCTTGAGAAGTATGCGGTGGACAGTCCACTGCCTCAGATCGGATGAGCTTTTAATTACAAGAACATTCCTGACCGAACCGGCATTCATAGCAGTAAAGCCTTCAGGGATCATATTACAGATTGTCCAGTAGCGCCTGCTTTCTTCGTCAAACCTTATCGAGAATTTCCTTGCACCACCAACGAAATCGATGAATCCGGTTGCAGGATCAAACGAAGCTTTCAGCCCGTCATCACTTATATCAACAATGGCAGCAAGGTCTCTGCCTGGTTCTGTTGTTGCTACCCTGAGTATATTGACAATTTTACCTTCTGGAGTTACGACAGCGTTTCCCTCGAGCCAGCCCCTGAATCTTCCTTCAAGGTATACCGAATCGTAAGCAAGACTGTTTGTATTTGTCCAGTTTGCAGCATTAAGCAGATCGGACTCAACAGGAGCAGAGAAAACAGTTGCCCCATACCGTATTCCCCAGGCAGTGGTATACGATTTTGCATTTTCAACAGCCCTCCATATACGGCCGTCATGAATAACCATGGGCATAGGCGCAGTATGGTATTCGCCTTCCCTGATTAAACCAGTCCTGTTATCCGAAGGTTCTGTCCAGGTAAAACCTCCGTCGGCTGATTTCCTGATTATAAGATTGCCATGATGCTTCCAGGTTCCCATAATATGGAGAGAACCATTATGAAAGAACAGGTTGGACCAGAACTGACCATTTATTTCCGAGATTTTTTCCCACGATTTTCCTTTATCGGTTGACCGGAATACAGCTGTAAGAGCCTGCTGGTGTTCTGTGCTCGCCGGTCCGAAATGATCATGCGAAGCAATATAATCTCCATTGGGAAGAATACAGATTGAAGGGGAACCTATATATGTTTTAGTTGATGCAGGAATGTAATCCACAACAACACCCGGCACTTTGTCGGGTTGTCCTGCAAGTTGTATTGTCATAAATATTGTAAATATCCACGACAGGATTATTCTGCCTGATTTCATAAATATGGGAGCTTATTAGTAAGGATTAAAGGTAAAAATTTAACCGCAAAGTTATGCTCCCATCAATAAAATGAAGGAACATTAATAAGTATAACTTTCATTTACACAGAGTTACACAGAGAAGTCACAGAGGTCCACAGAGTTATGATTTCTTAACTCTGTGGACCTCTGTGTATCCTCTGTGATCCTCTGTGTAAGTTTTTAAATTAGTCAAATAGTAGATCACAAAGGATTTGCGGTTAAATAGGTATTGATGCCAGCCTCTGTAATGGGTATATGTTGTATTCTATAAGTATGGTTTAGATTAATTGAGCCTTATGGTCCCATACGAAGAATCAATCCTGACAAAGGCAGTGGGGGATTCCTCTTTTCCGACAATTCCTTCAACGGTTGTTGATGTATTCTCAACTATCCTCCTTGTATTTTTATAATTATCTTCATTGAATTTCAGGCCGCCGTAAGAGACCTTGCCCTCAAGCTTATAGCTGGCCGATTCATCAATTCCCATTCTGACACCTGTGTAGCGTGATTCAAGATCTATTGATTCAAATCCTTCAGCAACTCTTTCAATGGTGAATGAACCATAAGCCACATCGAAAACAAGCTTGTTTGAAAGAGTTCCGATGTTGATATCGGTATAGCCTGATTCAAGGACGAGATTATTGATATTTTCAATTCTTAGATTGTCGTATTTTGTTTCGCCCACAACTGAGCTCGTTGTTCCGAGCTGGACCTTTGAATATCTGCTATCAAGAAGTATTGCCTGGCTTTTTTCTATGATAAAACTACCACAGTACCTGAAAATACCATCCAGCCATCCTGCTTCTTCAACAGATCCCTTTCCGTATGCAAGGCTTATACGGTTCAGAGGTTTCTCATTCCCCCTGGATAATTTCGATGCTGTAAGGTTTCCATATTTTAAATCCAGGGAAACATGTCCTGACAGGTCATCCAGCATCGTATTACCATATCTGTTCGCCAGATCAAGATTCATTTCTTCAGGCATTTTTACTGTATAATCTATGCTGAATCTTCTTGAATCACCGCTCCAGCCGGTAAAGCTGAATTTGTCATTAATAACTGTTTTTACAGAGATCCGTTCAGGTTCATCCCCGAATTCAACATCAATATAGCTGAGAAGTCTTTCAGCCCTATCTCTGTTGGGATATTTGAGTGTCACTTTTACATCAATCACAACCTGATCTGTCCCGGATGTTTCAATATCGATATCTCCATACCTGTTATTCAGATCAAGAGTCATTGAAGGAGTTACCTTATATTCCTTATGATACTCTTTTGAGAGTTCTTCCTGTCCGGAAAGTGTAAATGACAGAAATAATGCGGCAAGTAGCAGCATTCCTGGTTTATAAACTGACTTTTTCATCTTCGTTTATATTTTCATGTTCATTCCTTATCGATTTAAGCTGATTTACAATATATGACATCACCTCCAGCTTTGTCTGGTAATGTTCTATCATCGCGCTGATGATCCTTTCGTCGTCCGGATTGGCTTTAAGTTCTTTCTGAAGCTGAACATAAACCGAATCCATGCTTCTCATTTCTGACTGAAGCATAGTAAGGTGTTCCGGATCATCAGAAATATTTACAGTATTTATTTCATTCTCCATCAGATTGACCTGGTGGATATAATAGTTTTCAACTTCCCTGAACTGTGGTGAAACATCTCCAAGGGTCATCCTTGTATTTTCTTTACTCAGGAAATTATCCCATATCCAGAGTGAAGAGAGGGTAACAAGAAGTGTTACAACTGCTGCTTTTAACAGGTATGGGACAATGCTTCTTTTAACACCTCCTGCATGGAACCTTGCTTCCAGCATAGTGTTAAACCGGTCGAAGTGACCTTTCGAAGGCTCTTCTTCTTCGAAAAGATCCCGGTTATTTCTGATTATGTCTTCTATATTTTTCATTCCCTGTATTTTTCACTTTTCCTTAATTCTCCTATCAACTTCTGTTTTGCCCTTGATAGCTGGGACCGTGATGTACTGCTTGATATTTTCAATATTTCAGCAATTTCATCATGATCATAGCCTTCGAGAAGGTACAGGGAGAGTATGATCCTGTAACCATCGGGCAGTTTTTCAATAGCTTCCTTTATTTCTTCAACTTTTACGTCAACTTCCTCATTCCGGACAGCATCTTCGGGACTGTTGTCCATTATGCCGAAGTGGGATTCAATATCTTCAAAGACCGCTTTCTTTTTACCCAGAGCATCAAGCGAACGGTTTATAACTATTCTTTTAAGCCATGCCCCGAAGCTCACTGTGCCTGAGTAGGTGTCAATCTTTTCAAAGGCCGACAGGAACGATTCCTGCATAATATCTTCGGCTTCCATACTGTTGTTCACAATCCTCAGACTTGTGTTATACATTGCTTTATAGTATAACTTATAGATCTGAAACTGTGCTTTCTGGTCACCGGTTTTACACCCGTCCAGAAGATCCTGGTGTAAATTCCTGAATGCCGCTTCTACATTTGACATCTTTAAATAAAGACTTGTTTGTATTTGAGATGCTGCACCCACTCTTTTTCATTTTCTGATTAAAAGACGCGGGTAATTTTTTTATGCTGCACTCAATTTATGATTTTTTTCAATTTGAATGAAAAAAAAGAAGATAAAACCCTGAATTACCTGATTCGAACTGTAATCCAGTTCGGATCCGAACAGGCTGTGAGGGATTGAGTAGATCAGAAGTAAGATAAATGCTGCCAGCACGGTTGCCAGAGGTTTATCAGTCTTTCTGTTCAGCAGTACAGCCAGTACCCAGAAGATGAATGCGATAAGTGTTTTATTGTCTGTCAGATCCCATCCAAAAGGAATACCTGTCCACAGTGCTCCGAAAGCATATTTCTGGACAAGCGGACCTAAGATCATCCCCCCGGCTGCCAGCAGGATGAGAGTCCATATTCCGTATTTTTTATAAACAGGTATCCTGAAAACGGCTGCCAGACCTGAGGCTGTTGAGAACATCATAGCGATGAACATTATCAGGATATGTGGAAGGAGAATTGCTCCGGGGACCGCTCCCTTATACCTGATTACAACAGGTTGTTCCTTAAGAAGCTCCCTTGTTCCGGAATTGTCAGTGACTTCAATGTAATACTGGAGCTTTCCGGCCGGAGGTTGCTGTGGTATGTCAGCAAATAATCCATTTTCTTCAGTCATTTTGAATATCCTGTTCATTATAAAGGAATTAACAGGATATTCCCTGTAAACGAACGGAACACGACTATATTCGTCATCTGTTTTAAATCGTTTATAGAACAGAGCGGCTTTTATGCTGGTATCTGCTATTCCGAGTTTCACTTCAGAGCGCTCATCAAGACCGAGACTCCGGACCAGCTTTAATTCGGTATCTGTGCTGTTCAGTGTAACATTTATTCTCTGCGGGTAAGTTGGTCCCGTTTTTCGCTGATAATAGGCTGCCAGAACAGTAATTATGAAGGCAAGAAACCAGATCAGAAATTTTTTCATCCTGCTTTGTAATAATCAAACTGAAAAAGAAATTATAGCTGGATCAACAGATTTATTTTTCTGTTATCGCGCAATACCTCAACTGTGATCTGCTGACCATACTTTACCTGTCCCATTCTGAACATATAGTCCTGTATATTATTAACGGTTTTTCCATTAATTGTTGTTATGATATCTCCTTTTTTCATACCACCCAGTGCTCCTGGTCTTCCGGGGTATACTTCATCAGCTCTCATACCATCCTTCACCATTCCTGCAAAGTCAGGCATAATGCCAAGTGTAACACTTTTCTTTCTGGTGGTCCTTACAGATTCAGGTTTGGGGCCGGATTCCCTGAACTGAAGCTTTTCCGGGGTTATGGCAAGTTCCTGAGCAACATTATAAATAAGGGATGATACAGTTATCATTCCGTTATAATTTATTTTGTCCCATGTATCTCCCGGTTTGTGGTAATCGGAATGAGCACCTGTGAAATAAAAAAGTACAGGAATGTTTTTACTATAGAATGATGTATGATCTGACCGGCCGGATCCCTCTTCGGAGAAGGCAAGGCTCATAAGACTGGTGTCATTTTTGGTCATTACAAGTTCCTGTAATCCTTCAGCTGTGCCGACACCACTTACCTGAAGCACCTTTGATTCGGGAAGTCTTCCGACCATATCAAGATTGATCATTGCATTGACTTTTGAAAGATCGACAGACGGATTTTCAGCAAAATATCTCGATCCGAGAAGGCCCAGTTCTTCACCTGAAAAAGCTATAAATATAATGCTCCTTTTGTGGCTTCCTTTTGTGGATGCAAATTTCTCAGCCAGTTCAAGCATCAGGCCTACTCCTGAGGCATTGTCATCGGCTCCATGATGAACGGCCACTGTGTCGCCGGCCATGCTCGATGATCCTTTGCCTCCCATACCCAGATGGTCAAAATGAGCACCAAGGATTATGAATTCATTCCTTAGGACTTCATCTTCGCCGGGCAGCATCATGACCACATTCCTCGTACCCGTCATCTCCCTTATTATTTCAGATTGAGCAACTGCTTTAATGCCTGTATTAAAACTGACTGGTTTCTTTGATTCATTGAGCTTTTTTTCGAGATCGGGGACTGATGTTTTATGCTTTTTAAGAATAAAATCTGCAACTTCTCTTTTTATCCGTAAAGCGGGAATTCCAACCGGGAAATCATCGGGATTGAGAGACTCAAATGTATCCATTGGATCAAATGTTGTTCCCGAAACAAGCAGAATACCGCATGCTCCCATATCCTCAGCCAGAAGGGCTTTCCCGCGATCGCTGCTGTAAGGGATGAACGGACTTACTGATTTATCTGATTCAGGATCAGCTCTGAGTATCAATACCCATTTTCCTTTAACATCAATGCCCTTGTAATCATTCCATTTAATACTATCCTCATCTATCATAAATCCATATCCGGCAAAGATAATTTCCGCTTCTCCGGATGATCCTGAACTAAATGCGAATGGCATGAAGTCATTACCCTGATCATAACTTTTCCCGTCAATTGTCAGGGAATTGTTTTTTCCTGCGACAAGATTGCTTGTTACACTGAATCTCTGGAAACCGTCTCCCGAAAGAGGTACCAGTCCAAAGGATGCAAATTCATTTCTGATATATTCAGCTGCAAGACTGTCTCCGACTGTTCCGGTACGCCTTCCTCTGAGAGTATCTGACGAAAGATATTTAATGTGATCCTGAAGTTCTCCGGTCGTAACTTCCCTGGCTTGTTTACATGATACAGAAAGTAACAAAGGAAACAGAATTGCTGAAAGAGATAGATATCTCATGATTATCCGGTAGTTCATAATAAGTGTATAAGATCAGAGATGACTCTGAAAAAACAAATGATTAGCAATAAGGAAACAAAAAGTTATTCAAAAAGTTTAAATGCTTCCCTGATACATGATACAGCTTCCAGGAGCTGATTTTCATTTATTACAAGGGGAGGTGCAAACCGGATTATGTGCTCGTGAGTAGGCTTTGCTATCAGGCCCTTGTCTTTCATCGCCAAACATACATCCCAAGCTGTTTTGCCTCCTTTTGGTCTGATAACAACGGCATTGAGAAGTCCTTTACCGCGCACAAGCTCAATCATGTCCGATTTGATGCTTTGCATCTCACTTCTGAATATTTTTCCAAGACGATCTGCGTTTTCTGCAAGTTTTTCATTCTTAAGGACCTCAAGCGCTGCAATGGCTACCTTGGCGGCAAGTGGATTGCCTCCGAAAGTGGAGCCGTGCTCACCGGGTTTGATAGTAAGCATTATTTCATCGTCAGCCAGGACTGCTGAAATTGGCATCACTCCTCCCGACAGGGCTTTTCCCAGTATGAGAATATCCGGCCGTACACCCTCGTGATCACAGGCAAGAAGCTTCCCGGTACGGCAAAGACCGGTCTGAACCTCGTCGGCAATGAAAAGGACATTATGTTTTTTACAGAGATCATATGATTTCTTCAGGAAACCCTCATCCGGGACAAATACGCCTGCTTCACCCTGGATCGGTTCAACAAGGAAACCGGCAACATCAGGATCCTTCAGAGCATCCTCAAGGGCTTTGATATCATTGTAAGGAATTATTGTAAATCCCGGTGTAAAGGGACCATAATCATTCCTGGCATCAGGATCGGTAGACATGGAAATTATTGTGATTGTCCGGCCATGGAAATTACCTTCACATGCAATGATCTTTGCTTTGTTCTGTTCAATGCCTTTCTTCTTATAGGCCCATTTCCTGCAAAGCTTAAGAGCTGTCTCGTCGGCCTCGGCGCCTGAATTCATCGGCAGAACCTTATCGTATCCGAAATATCCGGTGATATACTCTTCATACTCCCCGAGAACAGAATTATAGAATGCCCTCGATGTCAGAGTGAGCCTTGTGGCCTGATCAGTCAGCGCTTTTATAATTTTTGGATGGCAATGACCTTGATTTACTGCAGAATAGGCTGACAGAAAATCAAAATACCTTTTGCCTTCAACATCCCATACAAACGGACCTTCACCTCTTTCAAGGACCACAGGAAGAGGATGGTAATTATGTGCT
>CAZWUB010000133.1:0-10401 GCA_964637415.1 uncultured Rikenellaceae bacterium | reverse complement strand
TATATTCCACAAGTAGCTTTTCATCCGGGAGAAACTCTTTCAGAAAAATTGGATGAACTGGGAATGGGGCCGAAAGAATTCGCAGTTCGGACCGGGAAACCTGAAAAAACAATTATTGCTATTATCAAAGGTAAAAGTTCTATTACCGCAGAAATGGCAGTTCAATTCGAACATGTGCTTAAAATACCTGCTCATTTTTGGTTAAATATTCAGCGTAACTATGATGAATTTGTTGCACGTGAGGAAAGAAGAACAGTGCTTACAGCTTCCATAGGGTGGGCAAAACAATTCCCATTAGCAGAGATGATAAAAAAAGGTTGGTTGCCTCAAAACAAATCTATCGAAACCAGGACTGCCGATTTGCTGGCTTTCTTCAGTATAAGCAATCATGGAGCCTGGGAAGATTACTATTTAAAACAGCAGCTTAAGGTTGCATTCAGAATTTCACTTGCCCACACAAAGGAACCCTATGCAATTTCAGCCTGGTTACGCAGAGGAGACCTTCAGGCAGCTGAATTATCTGCAAAAGATTACAATGAAAAAAACTTCAAAGATGCTTTGCCTGAAATAAAATCAGTAATGGCAAAACATCCTGTTGATTTTTCTAAAAAATTACAGTCAATCTGTTTGGTCGCGGGCGTAAAGGTTGTTTATACACCATGCTTACCTAAAGCCCCAATAGCTGGGTCAACAAGATGGCTTAACGATACCCCGCTTATTCAATTATCGGGGAGATACAAACGGAACGACATTTTTTGGTTTACATTTTTGCACGAAGCCGGACATATTATCTTGCATGGGAAAAAAGACATCTTCTTAGAAAAAATTGATTATTCAGACTTTGATAAAAATAAGGAAGAGGAGGCAGATAGTTTTGCCATTAAATGGACCCTTACAAAAGAAGAGGAACAAGAAATTATTGATTCTGGACCATTGACTGAGGCTCATATAAAATCTTTTGCCAGAAAATTTAATACACATCCTGCAATAATTATCGGAAGATTACAACATGATGAGTTAATCCCATATGGATTAGGCCGACAATTCTTTAACCCTATTGAGTTTAATTAAATTCGCGGCTCCGATCAAACTTGTACCGCGATCGCGCCAGAGTGCAATAAAATTTGTACCATGATGGCAAAAAGTGCGCCCCCGACCTTCGGTGCGGGGCACGGCATACCCTCCTTCGAACTCCGTAGCTTTCTTTGACCTCCGAAGCTATAGCGGAGGAGGTAGCGAAGGAGGTCTTGCACCGAGAAAGCTTACTGGTTAAAGTACCAGTCCCGCGTACGCGGGATGCCCGGATGTTGAGTCGGGTAACACCTGCTAAAACATACCGCCAGGCCGTTAGCTTGAATACCGGGCCGCATTTAACCATCAGATAGTTTAGAATGAAAAAAATTCTATTTACACTTAGTATAATCCTTGAGGTCAATATTATATTCGCAGATATTGCACCCAATCCCATTTTTATAAATGGAGTTATACCATCCAGCCCATGTAAGATCCAAATGGTCTCAGAAACTGTAAATGCCTCTATCTATAAAGATTCTTCATTTGTTGAGTGTGTCTTCTTGCTTAAAAACTATTCAGGCAAAACAAGACTGAATGTTGGCTTTCCAATAATGAGCTTTTACCATTGGATGCCACCTGAAAATTGGGATCCAGCCTCTGAAAATTTTTCAGTCTGGGTCAACAACCAAATGACTATTGAATTTAAAAGGTACATTCCTGAAGAACTACTTGAAAAACAAAAAAGATTGAACTACTTGGATTCTTTAGCAATGAGAGATTATTTACGAGTTTCTGATAGTTTAAAAGCTCTTTACCCTGTTTGCTCCAGAAAGGAGGAAATTAATTTCTATGAAAAATTTGATAGCCTGTTCCATCATGTTAGAAATCCTGAAGCTTTAATTGAGCTAAGAAAAGATATTGAATATCTTGTTGATTATTCTCAAACTCCATGGTTTCTCTGGGATATGTCTTTTGATAGTTTAGAATCAAAAACAGTTACAATAAAATACAGAGTTCCAAGTGGTTCAGGGTATTGGTCATCATATCAATATTTTAAGTACATCTTAAGTACAGGTTCTGGCTGGTATAAAAGCATTGAAAAAGCTGATATAACAGTGAAAATAATTGATTTCAATATAAATAAGATTGACTTAACAAATCCCCAAAACTTCATAATTGACAAAAGGAAAAAAGAGATTAGGTGGAAATTACGAGACATAGAACCAACTAATACAGACAATATTTATGTTCAATACTCATTCGGGAAAAACAAATTCAATTATTGGTACCATAAAAAACTCAGATTCTATCTTTTCAAATATTTTTCTCCAAAATACTATATTCAGAGACATCAAGAAAATAAAAGATATAAAGAGAAATGCAAAAAGAATAAGCAAGTTGATAAGGAGGTCGGTATATGTCATTGGCTTTTCTGCACAGCGTAAACTTTTTGCCTAAAGAGGACCACTAAGTGGTCGGCGGTGCAGCCTGCCCCGGCCTCTCTTCGTTCGGTACGGGGCACAGCGCACCACCGTCCCGAGGACCCGGGACGCCAACTTCACATACCGCTGACCGTTATGGGCAATAAGTGCCATCAATGTAAATCATCAAAAGAGAGAAAATTATCTTAACTAATAAAGCCAGAATTATAAAATGAAAGGGTCTGTAATAATATTATTTATGCTTTGTGGATTATTTCAGACTATCATTAAGATACCGCCTGAAGCAGTGGCAAAAGCATTTAAACAAAAATTCCCATCCGCTATAAACATTAAATGGAAGATGGAGAAAAGTGTTCACGAAGAAATTATTTTTAATCCCAAGGGAAAAATGCCAAGCTTGGTTAAAAAGAGTTCCAATTTCTGGTATGTAAGTTTTAATCTTAAAGAAAAGGAAATATTAGCTTGTTACACAGAAGACGGGCATTGGATTTCAAGTAGAATGAAATTAACTATCTTGGAATTGCGCGATGAGGTAAAATCAGGAGTAAAATTCTATTATCCTTCATGTGAAATAATATGTATCGAAATGATTGAAAGCGTTAGTGTAAGCACTTATTTTGAGATTTCTGTTAAATGCGGAGATAAACAATATACAGAAATCTATGATTCAAATGGATACAGAATCAGGATATAATTTTGACTTTCTAGATTATAAAAACTTAAATTCAACAGAAAATAAAACTACAATGCTCATACGGACAATATGGGTAAGTTGTTTTTCACACTTTTTGCTTTTCCTGCCTGAATGCCGCAGGCAGGCAGGGCTCCTGCATTAAAATAAGTTTAGCCAAGTCCACAAATGCAACTGTAAAAAAATATATTAACCAACACATTCTTTTACTATGGAATCACTTGTGATACCCAAGACCTCCGAATCAAAAAGAATCAGAGTCAAACCACAGAAGAAAATCTTCCTGAACAGTCGAAATGGCGTTCACTATAAATTAACCTTGAGCAACTATTCAAACTCGAAGAGTTTTCCCATTCATGTTTGTGGAAATACAATTATTGATTTTGATGAATGGAAGATCAGTTTTAAGGTCGCATATTTCCAGGTTTATTCCTGGGGACCTAAATTTATTATTGAATATTCAACTGATTAAAAATTATATCCCGAACTTTATTTAAAAGTTAAATAAAAATTCGGCCACTAAAAGAGGACTTCATGTGGCATGTATTGCCAGGCATGAAGTCTCCTGTTGCTCTATCCCGATAAACCGGGACAGGATATCCGTGAACCCGACTTTAAGCTATGCACTTACCGCCGTTAATTGTGCTCCATTTGAAGCCTCATTTCAGACTTTTTGTAAGGTTTTACGATTACATACCGGACACAGGTTATAATTAAAACCTGTAAGCCTTGCTATTCGTTTCTGATTTGATATGCGCCCGAAAGTTTATTCCATGATGCCAAAAACTACGCCCTGGCCTCCTTGTGCCGTGACTACTTTCTGCCTAAAGTACCAGTCCCGGGTACCCGGGATGCCAGGATGCTGCGTCGGGTAACACAACCTCACTATATTGCCGGGCTGTCAGACTGTCTAATAACCTGGTTTTATTCAAATTTAATTTCTGTAATTTATTGAAAGTGAGTATTATAAAAAATGTTTTTACGTAATATGAGGTTATTAGACTGACTCCCATCAGGCATAAGCGTGAGGTTGAAACATCTTTAAATGATTATATTGAGTTTTTAATTATATTTGATCTATGAAATATCTTACAATTAAGATACCTGATAGTTTGAATCTCAATGAGAATGAGACAAAGAGATTTCTTGCTGCCAAGATGTATGAGTCTGGTAAACTATCTTTAGGACAGGCTGCTGAATTAGCAGGACTTTCAAAAGTCGCTTTTTCTGAGATACTGGCTGATTTTAGTGTTTCCTTGATAAATTATCCTCCATCAGATATCATCAGAGATGCCGCACAGTTCTGAAGTTATTATTTCCGATACAAGCTGTTTGATACTCCTCTGTAAGATTGATGAACTTGATCTTCTAAAAAAGATGGCGAATAAAGTATATATCACGCCAACGATTAAGAAGGAATTTGGCAAAGGACTACCTGACTGGATAACCATAAATTCACCATCAGACAACCATTATCAGAAGATTCTTGAGATGGATCTTGATCCTGGCGAGGCTAGTGCAATTGCTCTCTCCCTTGAGATAGAAAATTCAATACTTATTATTGATGATCTAAAAGGTCGAAAAATTGCTGATCGTTTAAAACTTAAATATTCTGGTACATTTGGACTTATTCTAAAAGCAAAACAAATTGGACTTTTGTATTCAGTTCGACCTGTTCTTGATAAGATAAGAAAGACTGATTTCAGATTTAGTGAAGGCCTATTTGAAATTATTATGGAACAAGCAGGTGAATAGAACGCCAATGCCTCATTCGATCTGGAAAAGGTAACCAACCAGAACTCCAGCAGAGCGATGGGTAATGAAGTGTAAAACCAAAGCCTGTAAAACATGTCCGGTAAGAGTGAAATGTACAAGGTCAAAAACCGGAAGACTCATTGAGCGAAGCATTTACGCTGAAAACTACGAGAGGAACAGAAAGAACGCAGAGGAAAATGAGCAGCTTTACAGACGACGACAGGCTATTGTTGAGCACCCCTTCGGGACAATAAAAAGACAATGGGGCTTCAGTTATATTCTTACAAAAGAGGGAATGAACCGGGCAAGTGCCGATGTCGGGATTATGTTCATTGCAAATAATATAAGGCGGATTATCAGCATATTAGGGAAAGATCATCTGAAAGAGTATCTGAGGATACTTTCTTCTATATTTTCCCTCATATCAGCCTTTTTTCAGACGAAGAATAAGACGGTTAGAGGACTCAGTTTTCCAAGATATAATTTGCCTCGTACAAATACAGCTATCGCTCAAATCGCTTTAGATTGACCCGGATAACATCTGCAGAAGAAGGTTTTTAGACAGACTCCCGTTAGGTGTCAAGCGAGGTGACATTCCAACAACTTTCTGCTATTAGAAATTTTTTTCCAACTAAGATTTTACTATGGTATAATATTTGTAATTTTTTTACAAATTCAAGACTTATGAGAAAAGCTTTTTCTATAATGTTCTTTTTATTCATTCTTATAGTTTCCTGCTCAAAGGATGAATTTCATATTGACCCTGATTGCATATTCTTGCGCAAAGCGGACACTCATTCCTGAGCAAAACGGACACCATTCCTGCTGAAAGCGGACAGCAATTCCTGCTGAAAACGGACACGGATTCTTGCTGAAAGCGGACACTTTATTGCTTACTCATTTTCCACGGATTATTATTACATCTGTTGGTTTAAAACATAACCAACAGGAGGAAAATAAATGCCAAGAAAGAGAACCAACGTGGAAAAGATCAGAGAGATATTACGGCTAAGCCAGAAGTTGAAGTTTAGCATCCGGCAAATTTGAGAAACTACTGGAGTTAGTAAAACCAGTGTCGGTGAGTATATTGCTGAATACAAACAGTTAGCATTCATGCGAAAAAACGGCTGGGTTACAGATAACTTGTATTTAGACAAATTTGTGATAAATAAATGTGCACGAATGCTAACAGCCAAATTCTTAATTTTAGAATACTCAAAGACATTGTCATGAATAAAATTCTATTAATACTAATTGTTTTGGTCCTTCTATCCTGTGATCGAGATAAAAGCCAATGGATTATATTAAAAGAAAACCCACGATTCTCGTCCATTTTTAAGTTTGCTTATGACAATAGAGAATCAGCTTATCTGGATTCAGCAATTATTGTTTTAAATGACAGTTTATCAATCGATAGAAATTTTTGGCTAAAGTTCCATGATGACACAGTAGATTTTGTAGATATGGATTACATGGCTGCGTATAAAATTCCAAAAAGCAACGTAATCTTTTATTACACAAATTTAAATGAACTTAAATACATTGACTCAACATATACTGCACAAAACAAGATAGATAGTCTAATCAAAGCCTTTATACATAATATTGAATGGGGAGGATTCTTCATTTATTCGGACACATTAATCGGCAAAAGTGATTGGTTAACTCTTTTTTCAACTATTGACAAAGTTGTTGATGCATATCAGATTGCCAGAGAAGACTATGCTTTAACAAAATACGGTTTAAAATATGGAGACTTAAGCCAATCACAAATAGATGAGGTGATAAAAAAGATCCGGATGCCAATTGCAATATATTTTAAGCATCCTTTTCCTCCTCCACCTCCATACACAGACAAGGAACAGAAGTATGTAATTCCTGATGCCATAGACACAGTTAATTAAACTAATTAGTTTTAGTCTCCCTGACGAAGATTTTAAAATTAGCACGAAATGCTAACACGGACAATAAAGATAAGTTGTTTGTCCCATTTTTTGCAGGAAGTCGGGTGCAAAAAATGCGCCATACCCTCCTCGCACCCCCGCTGCTCACTAGGTTCGCGCGGGGCACGGCGTGACAGCTTTTTGGCTAAAGTACCAGTCCCGAGTACTCGGGATCCCCGGATGCTTCGTCGGGTAACGCTTACGAAATTATACCGACAGGCCGTTATATGCTATAGTGAACACTGCCATGAATAGAATGAAATTTTTTTCAATAAAAAATATTTGAAAGAAAATGATCGTAGAAATACCTCAAGAATACAAGAACTCTGGTTTGTTTATCGATACCATGCATGAGGAGGATGCTTTGTGCCGGCTTTGGGCTTTCCTAAGTATTTTTCCTTGGCACAATCCTACACCACATTACATCGCTCTGATGATCGAGACAGAACTAAATTACCCAATCCTGACAGATAGTGCAAAAAAGTCGGCCAGAACATTACAAACCATTTCACGTGACAATAATATTGGAGTAATTGCTATTCATTGTAAAAAAATCTCAGATAAAAAAGGACTTATTGAAGCCAGAACGATCGAATGGTGAATGAATTGGATAAAGATTAAACTATTTGAATATAAAAAAACGACATATAACCCGTGTTTTACGTTATCCGTATTTATGCGGCCTCCTGCATTAAAATAAGTTTAGCCAAGTCCACAAATGCAACTGTAAGATAATATAATAACCAACACATCCTTTTACTATGGAATCACTTGTGATACCCAAGAACTCCGAATCAAAAAGAATCAGAGTCAGGCCACAGAAGAAAATCTTCCTGAACAGTCGAAATGGCGTTCACTATAAATTAACCTTGAGCAACTATTCAAACTCGAAGAGTTTTCCCATTCATGTTTGTGGAAATACAATTATTGATTTTGATGAATGGAAGATCAGTTTTAAGGTCGCATATTTCCAGGTTTATTCCTGGGGACCTAAATTTATTATTGAATATTCAACTGATTAAAAATTATATCCCGAACTTTATTTAAAAGTTAAATAAAAATTCGGCCACTA
Source organism: uncultured Rikenellaceae bacterium (assembly GCA_964637415.1). Lineage (GTDB taxonomy): Bacteria > Bacteroidota > Bacteroidia > Bacteroidales > VadinHA17 > LD21. The sequence goes on along the minus strand of CAZWUB010000133.1, from coordinate 2,484 downwards.
AAAGAGGACTTCATGTGGCATGTATTGCCAGGCATGAAGTCTCCTGTTGCTCTATCCCGATAAACCGGGACAGGATATCCGTGAACCCGACTTTAAGCTATGCACTTACCGCCGTTATTCGTGATCCATGAGCAGCTTCATTTAAGTCTGATCAGGTGGTTTTTGGGTTCTATGTTGATACCGTTTTTACATTTTCATTGATTTATCACTTTTCAATCTGCCGGTTTCCTGAGCACGCAGTCCGCCGGAATAGTGGTTTAGTTTTTAACATTAATAAACGTCTGCCACATAATAAGGACGATTTGGGTAAGTTGTTTCCTGCCTGAGGCGGGACAATTACCCGTGCTATAACCGGCTGAAGTTATCCATTCAGCCGCATCGATTTTTCAATCTGGAGGATCCGCGTCATGTTCATGATGCGCATCTCCGAGAGTGACAGCTCAAATTCAGAAAGTGGTATCTCTTGTATTATTGGGATCACCGGGTTAGTTTTTATTCCCGGTAAAAATAAATTGCAGTTATTCCTTATGCAATCGTGTTACTATTTACAATCAAATACAATTTTTGCTAAAAAACATCTCCTCATACGCATCATTTGTACACTTCAGCCACTAACGCGTTCCTATTTACAATCATATTTTTTTTAATTTTTGACAACGTATATACTCCATCTTCCCTGGGTTGTAGAAGTAAAGCTTGCGTCTTTACAATAATGGTTGAATGATTTTTTTGACGTTTTTTGTTACGTTCTCTCTGTAGATAACGATTACGGATTACATACTCCGGATGAGTATTCCGATAGTCCTGTTGATATTTATATGCCGGATATTTACTGCGCCATACCTTCTGACTAGCAAGGCTTCTTTTATGATATTTACTGTTCTTTTTATATTGTCTGTTTTTCCAGGTTCGTATCCTGGCCTGCTGACACTCTTTAGCACAACAATACTTCTGATTCTTCAGGCGGGGATTACGTGAAAATTCCTTGCCACAATTTAGACACGTGATTTTTGAACAGGCTGAGAATTTCAAAAAATACAGTAGAAATTAGACTTACAACATATCACATCCTCAAATCTGGACTATTTTCACATATAAATACTAAATTTGCTCAAAAGAATGATATGATCAATCAGGTTAATATTAAGAATTTCAAGTCAATAAAAGATATTACTTTCTCTTGTAAAAAATTGAATGTATTTATCGGAGAACCAAATAGTGGTAAGAGTAATATACTTGAAGCCTTGTCACTACAGAGCCAAAATGCCATTGGTGATAATTTGAATGAAAAGATGTTCCGATATAAGACCATTGGAGATCTTTTTTATGATTTTAACATTAACAAACCTATTGAAATTAATTCAAATGTCAGGAATACTGTACTCAAATATGGAATCCGGGAAAACGGAGCTCCTGAGAATCAATTCACTTTCTTATTGGATTCTGTGAAAGACATTGATCAGCCTGTTTATATTGCTCATGACGGCAAAATTCTTCATAACTCAAATAGCGGTAAAACTGATGTCCATCTTTATGAATATAAAAGACTTTCTAAATTTTCTCAGGATTACCTACCCTACCTTTCAGTACCAAACGGTGAGAATTTACCTTCATTGCTTCTCTCAAACTCTGAATACAAAAAATGGGTGTCTGATTTTCTTAAATCCAAAAATTTAACTCTCACCCTGAAACCAACCGAAAATGAAATATTGGCAAGCAAAATTGTTGAAGATGAGATTTATAGTTATCCATATTTTTCGTTATCTGAAACTTTACAACGAATAATCTTCTACACAATCGCAATAAAGAGCAATAAAGAGAATGTGATACTCCTTGATGAACCTGAAAGTAACACATTCCCTTTTTACACGAAGATTCTAGCTGAGCGAATAGCTTTGGACGAAACAAATCAGTTTTTTATAGCTACCCATAATCCTTATCTTTTATTAAGCCTGATTGAAAAATCAAATCAAAATGATCTGAATGTATGTATTGTTCAAATGAAAGATTACCAGACTTCAATAACCGTTCTAAAACCAGCTCAAGTTTCTGAGGTTTTGGAATTGAACTCTGACGTATTTTTCAATTTTGATAAAATTCTTGATTTATGATACATGTCCATGTTGAGTGCCTTCCCGATGAAAGATTAGTCACAAAACTTGGGCACACAAGAAAATTCATTACCCACCATCAGGGTAAATCGAGAATATTCAGTACCCTTCGAAAGAACAAAAATCTGATTGCAATTGTTGACGAGGACCCTGGAAGCATAAAAACCAGATATGAAGAATCTTTAAAATTTAGAGAAGAAATTGAAGGGATCAGTTACTTTACTGATACTTCTGGCAACATCATATTAATATTGAAGGGCAAACTTGAGGACTGGATAATTGCTGCCTGTAAAAAACAAAATATAGACATTAGTAAACATGGTTTACCTGTAAAACCAAACGACTTACATGATGTAATTCATCACAGATTGGA
>CAZWUB010000132.1:5932-10421 GCA_964637415.1 uncultured Rikenellaceae bacterium | reverse complement strand
ATCAGGATCGACTGGTTTACACCCGACGGACTTGCAACATGGGGTGACGGAAGGATCTTTATTCTCGGAACGGAAGGTTATATCGAGATGAGAAAATATATTGATATTGCCGGTCGCAGGGGAGGAAATCACCTGTTAATTGTAAACCATAAAGAAACAAAATACTATGATTGTTCAGGCGTCTTTTTGCCTTATGGAGAACAACTTGTAAGTGATGTTGTCAACCGTACAGAAACAGCAATGACTCAGGATCACTGCTTCCTGGCCACTGAACTGGCTCTTACAGCACAAAAGAAAGCTTTTAAAATAACCGCCTGATCCTGACCTCCAGCTATGGAATGGTTAAATTCGATATTTTTCGGAGAAGGTATTGCTCATATTATTCTTCTTTACTCACTTGCAATTTCAACAGGCGTCCTTCTGGGGAAAGTAAAATTTGCAGGCATCTCTCTTGGCCCTACTTTCGTCCTTTTTTCCGGTCTTTTATTAGGACATCTCGGATTTTCAGTAAACAGGGAAGTAGCAGATTTCATCCGCGAGTTCGGTCTTATTCTCTTCATTTATTCAATCGGATTACAGGTTGGTCCCGGTTTCTTTTCTTCATTCAAAAAAGGAGGCATGCAAATGAACCTGATGGCTGCAGGTATAGTTCTGCTTGGCACAGGTCTGACTATCGCATTTTATTACATTCTCGGAGGGAGGGTTTCAATGCCGATGCTCGTCGGAGTAATGTCAGGGGCAGTTACAAATACACCCGGACTGGGTGCTGCACAGGAAGCTCTCCGTCAGGCCTATGAAGCAGGACAAATTGCTGAGGTGCCGCAGATCGCCCTGGGATATGCCGCAGCTTATCCGCTGGCTGTAGTCGGAATAATTATATCTGTCATCCTTATGAGAGTTTTATTCAGGATCAATCTTGAAAATGAAGAAAAGAAACTTGAGGAAGAGAAAGAATCAGCTTATGATAAACCGGAAATATTTACCCTCAGGCTGACAAATAAAGCTGTAAGCGGACGAGAACTACATGATATCAAAAAGCTTATAGGCAGGAAATTTGTCGTTTCACGCCTGATGCGGGATAATAATTTTTCAGTTCCGAAGACAAATACTGTCCTGCTTGAAGGTGATGTACTCCTGGTTGTTGCCGGTACGGCAGATGTGGAACCAATTACGGCGTTTATCGGGGAAGCGGCAGAAACAGACTGGAAGGTCTCCGAACCTGCTCTCGAATCGAGGCGTATAGTATTAACCCGGAGTGAAATAAACGGTAAAACCCTTGGTTCACTAAGATTACGGACAATATACGGTGTAAATGTCACCAGGGTTAACCGTTCGGGTGTTGATCTTCTCGGTTCTGCCAACCTGGTGCTTCAGGTAGGAGATGCGGTAACTGTTGTCGGTGAGGTAGCATCTATTGAAAAAGTAGAACAACTCCTTGGCAATACTCTTAAAAGACTGAATGACCCGCATATCTTCACTATTTTTATCGGGATATTCTTCGGGATAATATTCGGAAGTATCCCCTTCGTTATACCAGGAATACCTATGCCGATAAAACTCGGACTTGCAGGCGGCCCGCTTATAGTATCAATAATTATAGGTCGCTTTGGATATAAATTCAAACTGGTTACTTATACCACCCAGAGCGCAAATTTAATGCTCCGTGAAATCGGAATTACTCTATTTCTTGCAAGTGTGGGTATTTCATCTGGCGGTCAGTTTGCAGAATCTGTATTTTCGATCGACGGACTGATCTGGGTAGCAGCAGGCTTTCTGATCACCACTATCCCGCTGATCATAATGGGATTTATTAACAGAAAATTTATAAGGCTTAATTATTTCTCGCTGGCAGGATTAATGGCAGGAAGTACAACCGATCCCCCTGCATTGATGTATGCAAGTTCAGTTGCCAATAATGATGAGCCTTCAGTATCATATTCCACTGTTTACCCCTTAACGATGTTTCTCAGAGTTTTTTTAGCCCAGATACTTATTTTGTCCTTCCTGTAAAATCCAAAAGAACAATGCAGATCTTCAGCATGTAGAAAGCCGGGAGGATTTTTTTTTATGCGGATAGCGCGGCTCCGATAGCAGTTGCATATTCGGCATCAGCCGGAAAGTCAAAGTCAATATTATACATTCCGGATATATCTTTAAGTATCTTCTGACCAATAGGATTATTACTTCCGTTACCGGTAATAACAACTGAATGGTTGTCCTTGCTCCTCGCAGCAAATACTGATACCATACCTATTACCTGGTAAGTAAGATTTATAATACCAAGGGCAATATCGTCCCTGGAAGCAATATCAAGCATTTTACCAAAATTTGAAGCTGTAACCCGTTTTTCAAGAAAGCCTATATTGGATTCCGCAATATCACCTACATTCAGATCAACTGTATTTATATTCCCTTTTAAGGCATATTGAAGGATAGTATCAAAATCGGTTGTCTTTAACATTTCTTTACCCAGACCGATTATTGTACCGCCTCCGACGCCTGTTCCCCCAAGGTGAGTGATAACATTGCCAATGACCTGAATAATGGCTGTTCCCGTTCCGATATTTGTTATAATGATCCGGTCTTTCTTTGACAGGTACTTCCCTCCTGCCCCGATTGCGATCATTTCATCTATCTTTTTTGTTTTTATACCGAAAAGATCGCCTGTGATCTTTGAGGAACCGGCACCTGTCATATTGATCCTGTCAATACTGTCAAGCCTGAAATCATTTTCCATTATCATCTTGCCAAATGCCCCTGTTGCAGAAGTTATGGCATCAACAGCTCTTGTCTTTATCTTTCTGATATTGTTTTCAGAAATTATTGCTGCCACTTTTGTTGTGGTACTGCCTATATCTATTCCTATTACCATTGTAAATTTATTTTTTGATAACCCTATTTCCTTATTTCAGAACCACTGCCAATACAATACAGATTCTCAAATCCCCTCAGATAAATTTTACCGTTGCTTATTGCCGGTGAAGCGAACATTCTTTCTCCGATTGAATTTTTAGCAATATAATCGAATTTCGGACCTGGTTTTATAATAGTAATAATCCCTTTATCATTAGGCATGTATATCAGTCCGCCTGCAAGAACCGGAGACGGATATTGCAATCCCAGGTTTTCGACCCAGAGGGTATTGCCTGTGGCAATTTCAATACAATGAACCTGACCGGTTGTCATTGTTGAAAAAAGATAATCATCGGTGCAGACCGGTGAAGGTACATAAAAAGCACCTTTACGGGTTTGCCAGAGAACATGGCTTTTTGTTACATCACCTTTCCCGTCAGGTTTTATAGCTACAAGGATCCTTACCGGCCATGCGCTGCTGACAAGTACCAGCCCTGATTTCTCATTATAAACCGGACTGGAACAAAAGTCTTCCGAGGGACCGCTTGCAAACCAGTATTTCGAACCATCATCAGGATTATATGATGCAATCTCCCTGTTGCCGCAGAAAATCATCTGTGTCTTTCCGGCTATATTTCTAATTATTGGCGTGCTGAAGCTGTGAGATGGATTAGGATGAGGCACTTTCCAGATTATTTTTCCGGTTGTCCGATCCAGAGCAGCAACAAATGAACCTTCCTGACTGTCTCCGTTAATAATGACCTTGTCCTTGTACAACACCGGAGAACAGCTGTAACCATGAGGACTCTTGAACGTTCCCGGCTTTTGAAGCCACACCAGTTTACCTGAGAAATCATATGCCGCAACCACAACATCCTGTCCATCCAGAAATGACACATACACCCGGGTCCCGTCAGTAGCAGGCGTCCCTGAAGCGAAACTGTTGTTATCATGTTTCTTTTCGAAAGGACTTTTCAGTACTGTTTTCTGCCAGAGGAGAGAGCCGTTTTTATTATTATAACATAGTAAGACTTTCTCCTGGGTTACAGGAAGGGCAGTTACCAGAAAAAGCCTGTCTTCCCAAATAACTGGAGACGAGTAGCCTGTCCCCGGAACAGGGACTTTCCAAACAACATTAGTCACCGAGTCCCATCTGACCGGAAGGTTGGTCTCCGGACTGGTGCCGTCACCATCAGGACCCCGGAAGCATGGCCAGTTCTGTGCGTTTATAACAGATGTACAATTTAAAATCAATAATAAGATAAGAAAACTGAATGATCTGATATTTGCCATATAGTCTGAATTATAGTACTGAAATAAATAATTAAAAACAATGTGCCTGTGGCAATATACAGGACTTTCTGTTACTTACGGACAAAATGTTGTATATTTTATTGTCATTCAACAAAAAACCTGAATTTTTATTTACCCCCGATAATGGTCCATAGCATTCCGGCATATTCATGGATCACACTTTCCATCATACCGATATATCCTGATGAAGGGACCCACCTCCAGCGATATTTTACCGATCCGTATTTAATGATCTGGTTTGTCGGTGCCGCCACCGGATCCAATCCTGCTTTCTTAAAAAGAAGAATGGCTCTGGGTAAATGAATATCGCTTGTGACTACAA
>CAZWUB010000132.1:0-5832 GCA_964637415.1 uncultured Rikenellaceae bacterium | reverse complement strand
AAAAACAAATGCAACCGGCTTGTTCCAGAGGTGACCGACTCCACCCCAGTTGGCTGTCATGGTGTTGAATTTCTGCCTGTCCCCGGCTGTCACAAGCATCCAGTCGGATGCTATCAGATCAATCAGGTTGCCTTCTATCTCCGAAGGTTTAATCAGTTTATATCCCAGACTTTGCATATTTTAATAATTTTCATCGAAAGCGAATACCCGGTAAACAAATCAGTTAAAGTGCCGGATTTACTGCTCTTTATTTTTAATTTAGCATGCTGATATATTTTTCATAGGATGATTTCTCAGGTTCTGCGCTCCACCCTGACAGAATCCCACCGTATAAGTAAAATATAACATCAAATACTACTTGACTGTTCTGTTCGGTAACCTGATAATGTTTTGTATATCCGAATTCCTTTATCAGTTTATAATCACTCAGATCAAGGCTACCCTTCCCGTAATCCAGCGTAAACTGGTCAGCCAGAGCTTTTGCCACCGGCAGTAACTCCTGATTTCTCCTTGGCGGAGCATTCAGACGGTTAATATATTCTTCAGGAGAATTTCCCTGCATTGCATTCCTGGAAACAGTTTCGATAATTGCCATTTCGGTAAGTTTCAATTCAGGATTTAAGGAAGCTTTTGCCCTGCTCAGAGCAGCAAGAATATGAAGGTTAACTCCGCTCATTATACCCTGATTTTCAAAGGGATTTGTATTAACAACTTTTGTTACCGGAACTGCCGCCTGCAGTTTAGCTCCGGCACGGGCCGCACGTGCACTGTCGGAATATGCTTTGAATCTTTCACGTATCTCCGGAGACCGCAGACTGTTTATTGTAAATATCGCAACACCTTCGGCTCCGTTTTTCAGGGCTGCATCCATCGATTTGAACATAACCTGACTATTGGATCCGGTCATCCCTGTATACAGAGTTGTCATCGGATTCTTGTCCCTTACATTCTCAATTGTACAATCCGAAATAAAGCTCACATCTCCGGTATAAAAATTATGATATACCATTGGGAAGACAATATCAAGATTCCATTTCCCCCAGTCCTGGCGTACCATCTTTCTCGACATCCCCGGAGTGGGGAATGGTGATGCAGCCATCACTTTCCCGTATGAGTGGACCACTTCGGCAATTTCATTTGCAACTTCAGTTATCTGATCACAACGGAACTGAAGCCATTTTTCGTCAGTCGAAGGGTCCTCCTGCTCACGTGGATCATAGCCGGATTTCTCCTTAAATATTTTTATCATTTCAGGATGATATCCATAGTCAAATTCAGGATACTCCTTATCCTGTACAATATTGTATCTCGGCCACAAAGTTGTTGGAAGGATGACATCCACAAAGCGGTGATAATCAATCGCAATTCCATTAAGTCCGTCAACCTCACAATATGCCTTCACCTTATTTATGACATGTTCACGGACTTCGGGAAGTGCGGGGCACATGAATTTGTAGTGATCAACATAAGCTCTTGTATCGGCAAGGCTTTCTCCTTTCCTGTTCACACTGAGCCAGCCGGGATGCTCCTTAACAATTTTAGCCCTGTCGTGCTCCAGGTTGAGTGTCCAGAGCCAGGCATAAACCTCTATACCATACTTCTGTGCAACAGGAATTGCATCACGGTAATCATCAGGTGTGGGTGCATTGAGCATTACACCATCGAGCCCTGTTTCTTTCATTACGGCACAAACCGAATCGAAATTCATTCCCGGCCTGTAATCCAGCCAGGTCCAGAACATCGGATAATCAGTGGATTTTTCAGCCTTTTTCTCAGAACAACCTGATATTAAGGCCACAACAATAAAGAGGAAAATTAAGATTGAGTTTTTCATATGTCAGTTAATCTGTTTAATTAATAAATGTTCATACTTTTCAATATCCCTTCGTGGTACTTTATTATATTTCACGAAGGACACAAAGGTTATGAAAATAAAAGTTAAGTCAGTTTTGATTATTGGCTATTATTAGTTATGTATCTTAAACTCTGAAACCCTGAAACCCTGAAACCCTGAAACCCTGAAACTCTGAAACTCTGAAACCCTGAAACAACTACCTGTATGCCGCTTCCACAAAGGTCTTATACTTCGAAAGTATAACAACTCTTTTGGGTTTAAGTGTCTGTGACAGCATTCCGTTCTCAACCGACCATGTATCGGAGGTAAAAAAACTTTTCTTTATCATTTCATAATCAGAAAGAGTTTTATTGATCTTTGTCACTTCCTTATTCAGAACCGCAATAACTTCCTTTCTGCCAATGAGCTTTTCATCACTTTCCCCGTTGCTTATATTATTTCTGGTACACCATTCACGAACCTCCTTCATATTGGGAATTATTATTGCTGAAGCGAATTTCTGATGCTCTCCGAATACAATACAATTATCTATGAATGAAGACTCCCGAAGCTTGTTTTCTATCATCTGTGGAGCAATATATTTACCTGACGAAAGCTTAAATATCTCCTTTTTACGGTCTGTTATCATCAGATACTTACCATCCCTGAGATACCCGATATCTCCGGTGTGCAGCCATCCTTCCTCATCAATTATTTCGCGTGTGGCTTTCTCATCCTTATAGTATCCCTTCATTACATGCTGTCCGCGTACAAGTATTTCACCGTCATCGGCAATTTTAAGTTCGGTATTGTCAAGAGGAGTACCATTAGTTCCAAGAACATTATTGGCAGGAGGGTTTACCGATATCACCGGGGAAGTTTCAGTCATCCCGTAACCCTGGTAAAGATGAAGTTTTGCAGCCGTAAATAAACGGATAATATTCGGGCGTATTGCAGCTCCTCCGGTTACAACCCACATCTCATGCCCGCCCAGGTTGTCGCGCCATTTGCTGTAAACAAGCCGGTCTGCCAGCCTGTGCTTTAAATTGTATATATACTCCTTCCTTTTATTGTCATAATTATTGGCGAAATGCCATGCCCATCTGTAGATGAGCTTTTTAATTCCTGTAAGATTTTTACCTGCATCCTCCAGCCTGGAATACATCATTTCAAGCACCCTCGGTACAGCGCAGAATCCGTCACCATGGAAACTTGCCAGATCTCTGGCGATTGTCGAGAGATTTTCTGCATAATAAGTGCTGATGCCAAGCTGCTGGAACTCATAGTTCATTGTTCTCTCATAAGCATGACAGAGAGGGAGAAAGCTCAGCATTTTGTGTTGCGGTCCGGCAGTTTGCCTGATGGCATGTCCGTAAGAATTAAAAGTAAGATTCCGGTGAGTGAGCATAACACCTTTGGAATCGCCCGTTGTTCCTGAAGTATAAATTATTGTTGCAACATCATCAGGTGAGATTTCCTTCCTGTTACGCTCTATTTCAGGATCATATTTCCCCCTGTTCAGTTTTCCGAGTGAGATCAGGTCATCCATGCAGAATCCGCAACCGCAGTCATCTATTGTCATAACTTCTGCAGTATGATCCATCCTTGCTATTATGGGAGTAAGCTTGTTGTACAATAATCTGCCACCCAGAACAATAAGCTTTGCATCGCTGTGATTGAAAACATGAAGGAATTCTGCTTCACTCAAGGTTGAATATACCGGAACAAAGATAAGCCGGGCAAGAGTACAGCCCATATCCAGGAAATTCCACTCGGGACGGTTATTGCAGATAACGATAACCTTGTCTTCCGGCTTGTATCCCTTTTCAATCAGTCCGCTTGCGACATTCCATGATGCTTCAACATACTCATCTACACTGATTCTTATCCATTTACCGTCAGAATATTTAGCGAAGATGTCGTCCTTGGGAAATTTGGTTTTGAGTATATCCAGAAAATCAAAAGTTCGGGTTGGTATCATGGCAGGATAGTGAAAATGCAAAAATAGAAATATTCATGAATATTAACGATATCAGAAACCCCATAATTGTAGAAACTCCATGCATGGTGTTTCTACTGCAATTATGGTGTTTAAACGTATTATAATACGTTTTTTAATACGTAGAATCTATTGAAATCCAAATGTCATATCCACCTTATTTTTTAAAAATAAGGATATCCTTTCTGATAATTTTGGTAATTTTATCCCGACAAAATGAATAACTAAAATCAGAATAATGAAGAGAACCATAATCCTGTCTGTTTTTTTGATTTTTGCTGCTGCCTTTGTTATGGGTCAGGGCCGGCGAAGGTCAATGACGACAAATCCCAATTCGGGTTATGCAAACTTCAATGAAGCAGCAGCAGGATACGGACTGGGAACCACATCCCTTCCGAACTCGGGATATTATTACGGAGGAATAACTACTCACGGATACCAGCTAAATATTTACGGATTCAATGTTAATCAAAGTTTTTTTGCCGGCCTTGGATCAGGCGCCCTTTTCCATGAAGGAAACCCGATGATACCGCTTTTCCTCGATCTCAGATTCTTCTGGAACATAAAACACATTGCTCCTTATATAATGGGTGAAGGAGGTTTCCTTTTTAATCCAAATGATGTCGATAAGAAAACCCTTCTGATGATTAATGCCGGTGGTGGGATTCAGTTTAATTTTGCTGATAATTTCTCAGTCAGCCTTGGTCCTGGCCTCGGAATCCAGATGGGTGTTGACGGAAGGCGTTCATTTGCATTTGCAAGGTTCGGAGTCAATTTTAAAGCAGGGTAATAATTAAGACAATTGTCTTATCTTTGCAGACATATTTCCAAATGATCATAATATTATGGAAAAACAATCAACCCATAACAGTAATGCCGGTAAAAAGGATACGAAACAGTCAATTACCCGCAAAGGAGAGAATCCGAAAAAGGAAGATCTTCTGAATATACAGATCAGCAGGGAGTTAAAAAAATATATTAAAAATACTGAATTTGAGAACCTTATTTCGCCCGGCAAATCTGAACTTACCCTGTCGGGCTTCCTGAATAATAAACTTCTTATCGTCTATATGATCAGAAAAGGTATCCCGTATTCAATATTCTCACTGATAAAGGATTTCACTCCATTTTCAATAAGCGATTGGGCAGAATATCTGAACATTTCAGGTAAATCCCTTACAAGATACAGCCAGTCGGATAAATTCTTTAAACCAATCCATACCGAAAAGATAATTGAACTTGCTGAGGTCACCAACCGGGGCCTTGAGGTTTTTGGTGCTGAAAATAAATTTAAACTGTGGCTTGAAACGCCAAATTATGCCCTTGGCAATCAAAAACCATTTGAGCTTTTGAAAGATTCATACGGGAAAGAGATGGTAATGGGAGAACTTACACGCATCGATCAGGGAATTCTTGTTTAATGGAAGTCTTCAGATTATCAAAAAAGAAGTGGGCTTCTGAACTTTCAGGTAAAGGGGCTGCACTTAAAGGGGCGCGGTGGAACTCACAAGGCACAGAAATTATATACACTGCATCAAACAGATCCCTGGCAATGGCTGAAGTTGCAGTACATCTTACACTTGCAACTTTACCGGACGATTATATGATGGTAACTATCCTGATTCCTGATGATGTTTCACTACTATCATTCCGGGAAAAAGATCTTCCCCGCTTCTGGAACTCATTTCCTTATCTGCCGGTGACACAGACTGTGGGAGATAATTTTATAAGGGAAAACAAATATTGTCTGTTGAAAATACCATCTGCCGTTACTAAAGGCGACTTCAATATACTCATTAATCCTTTCCATCCTGATTTCAGAAGGATCAGTATCATAAGTATTGAACCTTTTCCGTTTGACAAACGGATCTTTAAATAATTCTCAATATCTTCTCCCTACCGGAAAAAGTTAAATATTATTTTACCAGATCTCCGTTAATTGTCGTATTTCTGAAGGCAAGGCCTTCAATAAGACCTTCAAGTCTGTTATTTTCCTTTA
>CAZWUB010000131.1:0-10423 GCA_964637415.1 uncultured Rikenellaceae bacterium | reverse complement strand
GAAAAATGGAGAAATGAAACCGGAGAAGTTCTGAAGGATTGCCTGAACTGGTTAAAAAATTCTTCATACTCAGATTATCTGACAGGAATACATATTGCAGCAGGTGGAACGGAAGAATGGTTCTACCATAACCGGCAACGTTATGACATTAATCCTGCCCGGACTGAGGCCTTTCAAAGATGGCTGAGAGATTTCTATAAAGATGATGTCAAATCTCTTCAGAAGGCCTGGAAGGATAGTCTTGTTTCATTTAATACTGCATTACCGGGAAATATTAATGAGGAAAGGGCTAACAGGTGGAGGGATCCGGAAAAAGAGCGAAAAATAATCGACACATATCAGTTTCATTCCGAGATACTTGAACAAAACATTGAGTATTTCTGCCGGATTGTAAAAGAAGCGAGTAATGGGACCCTGCTGACAGGTGCATTTTATGGCTATCATTATTATGTAACTGATCCGGGAATGGGACATGGTGCATTGGCTAAGTTGCTCAAATGCAAAGATCTGGATTTCCTTTCCAGCCCGAATACATATAACCGGGTTATCGGGGAAGACTGGCCACCTTTTACCCCGATAAGGTCAGTTCAGATGCATGGTAAGCTGTGGCTTGCAGAAAATGATACACGGACATCAATTACGACACTTTTAAAAGACAGATCAACCGGGATTGCCCCTCCGGGTCAGTATGAAAGCGGAGTCTGGCTGGGACCTCAGGATATGAAAACCTCCGTATCGTTCCTGTTGAAAAATGCTGGACGTATGCTTACTCAAGGATATGGCGGTTGGTGGTTTGATATGTGGGGAGGCTGGTTCAGTGATCCGGAATTACTGAATGTAATTGAAAAAACTAAAGCTATCTATACTTTATATCCCAGGGATCCGGGGGAAAAGATGAAATCGCAGGTGTGTGTGATTTACGATGAGCACCTTTGCTTCAGGGATGCAAGTCACGGAACTCTCACAGAACAGATCATGTCTAACCGCTATCCCCTTGGGAAAACCGGTGCCCCCTATGACCTGTTTCTCCGGACTGATTATGACATAATTCCCTCAGATCAATATAAGATGATCTGGCTGATGGGAGTTCCCGACCTGACAATTGAGGAAGAAGAAAGAATTCAGAAATGGATGGAAAAGGGAATTACAGTTATGGTGACGGATGGAAGCGGCACCAATATTTTTAAAGGGAAGGAAGATGTCTTTATAAAACAAAAAATAACCTGGTCTGATTCAGAACTCCGTGAGATTTTTGAAAATGCAGGAGTTCATATTTATATTAAATCCGGAGATGTTTTCTATATAGGCCGTAACTGGCTCTGCATACATACAATTGCTGGAGGGGAAAGAACTATAAAATTTCCATTCATGACCCGGATAACCGATCCTTTAAAAAATGTTGTTCTTTCGAAAAGAACAAATGAAATCAGGATCAACCCTGATTCAAAATCTACAATCATATTAAGGTTGGATCCACTTTAACTATTATTAAACAAAATATTAGCGCCAGCTCAATTGAACTTAATAAAAACCTGATAACAACTAACTTAAACATTATGAAACCACGTAATTCCCGATTTTCTTACTTAGTGATCATTTCTCTTATTGTTTTATTCTCCTCATGCGGAGGGAATAAAACTAATAAGCAGACTGTTTTTATCGAAAACGGAAAGATCGCCTTAGGTTTTGACAAGCAGACCGGATCCTTAAGTTATCTGAAGGACCTGTCGGATTCTTACAACCTGTTAGATAGTAACCTCGTACCTGCCTCCCCCTGGGAAATCGATTTTACTGGCCCTTCCGGTGTTGAAACTGTTACAGCGGATAATTCCGCACGTTTCAGGTTCTCAAAGCCAGACCCATTGACAATCATTCTGAAGTGGAAGAAATTTTCAGATCCCGGGAAAAAGGACCTTGAAGTTGTGGCAACAATAAATCTCGATAAAGACAAAGCCCTTTCGTACTGGAAAATATCTGTAAATAATTGTGCAGGTAATCTGATAAAACAGGTCAGTTTCCCCACTATTTCAGGACTGAGGGATACAGGCTCTGAGTTTCTTGCAGTACCTCAGTGGATGGGGCAGATAATGAAGAATCCCCGTAATAATCTGGCAGCATTAAAAAGCAGTGTAAAAAGGTATTCCTGGGCATACCCCGGACTCTCCCTTCAATGCCTGGCTTTGTATAATCCCGATAAATATGGACTTTATACTGCATGTAATGACACCATGGCTTACATCAAGAATTTCTCATTCTCCCTTGATACTCTGAATACTCTGGTTTACCGGATGCACAACTTACCTTCGGTGGATTCATTGAGCAATTTATTCGAACCGCCATACGCAGCTGTGATAGGCACATTCAGAGGTGACTGGATCACGGCAGCTGAAATTTACCGTGACTGGGGCTCCCAACAATGGTGGACAAGAGAGAGCAGGTTTAAAAATCAGATAACTCCTGACTGGCTGGAGAATACTGCTTTATGGGTCTGGAACAGGAGTAAATCCGGAAATGTTCTTGTCCCGGCAACAGACATGAAGAAACGTCTTGGATTGCCGGTAAGTGTTTTCTGGCACTGGTGGCATGGCTGTTCATATGATGATGAATTTCCGGAATATGTTCCCCCCAGGGAAGGAAAAGAATCATTCTTATCAGCTGTGTCAGCAGCCAATAAAGAAGGAATAAGAGCCATCGTTTACATGAATCAGCGATTATGGGGAACCACAACAGAAAGCTGGACAAAGGAAAATGCGGCTCCTCATGCACTTAAAAACGCTGATGGTAAAATAAATACGCACGTATACAACATTTTTTCAAACAGACCTACAGCATCGATGTGTCTGGGAACACAATTCTGGAAAGATAAATATGCTTCATTATGCGACAGCGCGGTAAACACATACACTGCCAATGGTGTTTATATGGATCAGGCCTGCCAGGCAATGCCGTGCTATGATCCCACTCATGGCCATCCGGTCGGACCGGGGAATTACTGGGTCGAAAATTTCGGTAAGCTGACAAAACAGATAAGATCCAAAATTCCACAGGACAAACAATTAATCCTGGCCGGTGAAGGATGCGGAGAAGCATGGCTCCCATACCTCGATCTATTCCTGACTTTGGATATCAGCAAGGAAAGATATGCCGGTTTGGGACCATGGAGCACAATACCCTTCTTCCAGGCTGTCTATCATCAATACTCAATAACCTATGGAAATTACTCATCCTTACTTATTCCGCCTTATGATGAGTTGTGGCCAAAAGAGTATGCTCCCAAAAAACCTCTTGAAATGCTGAGCCCAGACTTTAACACACAATTCCTGATGGAACAGGCAAGATCATTTGTTTGGGGAATGCAGCCAACAATTGCAAATTATCAGGCATTTCTGGCCCGTGACAGAAAAGATGAGATTGATTTCCTGCTCAATCTTGCACGGGTAAGAAATCAGTCAGTAAAGTATCTGCTTTACGGTAAGTTCATGAGAAGTCCTGAGATAGAGGCACCCGTCGAAGAATTCGGCATATCCCGATTATCAATTTATGCAGGCAAAACCGGAAACAGCGTTACGGCTTTCCGTGGAACTTTTCCCTTACTTCTCTCAGGAACATGGCAGGCTGAAAATATGGATCTTGGGATTGCCCTGGCAAGCATCAGTGATAAACCTGTAAATGCGAAGTTCAGCTTTAGTTCTGACGAATATGACCTTCCCGCCTCCGGAAAAATATTCATAACTGACACTAAAGGAAGGAGAGAATTGTCTTCTTATTCAAATAAGGAAGTGAAAGTTGATTTAACTTTGAATCCAAGAGATATTTGCGTAATAGAGATAACTTCAAACAACTAATAAACGAATCATTGATAAGGATAACTCTTAATTTCATCTTACTGTCCTTCTGTTTTAATTTATTTAACTGCAGGATATTATCAGGTCAGACAGGTGCAAAAATAAAGATCAGCTATATTGATAATTCATTTGAAAATGCCTCTCCTTTAAACTGGGAAATTCAGGGTGATACGGCGGTAAAAGTTTTCCTTTTTGCCGATTATGAACGTGAGTCCCTTAACCGCCAGACCGATCACTGGTACTTTAAAGTTGAAGCGGATAAAGGGACCAGGATGAAGATTATTTTATCCAAACTTCTGCCCGATGTTTATAACGGGAAAAAAGCTATCAGCTCGTGGAGCTTTAAAAACGATATTTCCTGTTATATATCGTATGACAGGCAGAACTGGGAAGCTGTCGGGACAAAGAAATTGCCGGGATTTGAACTGATGACTGAATTCACAATGAAAGAAGATTCAGTTTTTGTTGTCAGAATGCCTCCTTATACGATTTCAGACCTCGAAGACCTGAAAAACAGCATCAGCAAAAGCAGCCTTGTAAGTATTTATAATATCGGAAAAACTGTTGAACAAAGACCTCTTGAGATAATTCGGCTTGGAAACCTGAGTGCGCCGGATCATATAATAATAAGGGCCAGAGCTCATCCCTGGGAAGCAGGAGGAAACTGGGTAACCGAAGGTCTTATAAATGAATTCATAAGCCGTAATAATCTTTCGTGGCAGGAAACATTCTGTGTACATATAATGCCAATGGCCAACAAGGATGGGGTTGCCAGGGGTATGACAAGATTTAATCTTAAAGGTAAAGATCTGAACAGAAACTGGGATAAGATGTCAGATCCTGAACTATGTCCTGAAAAATACGCATTCGAACGATATATTCAGGAACTTGCTGAAAAGGGTATCGTCCCTGTTCTCGGCATTGATTTTCACAACGACGATTACGGAGGAATTAATCTTGCAGGACATTCAAAAGATGACATGAAGTTCATTGAAAATATGAAGCTTTTCGAAAAACTGATGAGAGAACATACTTCTTTTTCGGAACAGGTAAAATACACCTGGGTCACTCCTGATCAGAAGCAATCGCATATACTGTTCCAGGACGGACTGTTACAGAGATTTGGTATCGAAGGAATGGTATTTGAACTTAATGCCAACTGGATAGGCAGCCTGAATAAAATGCCCTCAGAATACGACTGGATGGAATTCGGAAAAAACCTGAATGAAGTCTTTTACCAATACCTGAAAGCTAAAAACTAAGAATTGCCATACAAGTCATACCGTCGTAACGCCATAACGCCATAACGCCCTAACGCCGTAACACCATAACGCCGTAACACCGTAACACCGTAACACCTTAACGCCCCTGCGCCCCTGCGCCTCTGCGCCTTTATGCCCAATTTCTTCCTACAAACCCAAATAATTACTACCTTGTCCTTCCAATAACCCCTACACTCTTGGCCCGGAAAATATACCTGAACCGCAGTCTGACACCCATCTCCAGGGCAGCATTCCCGGTGATCGATGCTCATAATCACCTCTGGGGAAACCGGGCAGTTGACGAGATTGTTAAAACAATGGATGAGGCAGGGGTCTCAGGTTATTGCGACGTCACAGGCAATGTCAGGATTGAGTTCGTTGAAGGTGGCTATTCTATTCATCCCGGGAATATTAATGATTTCTTCACAAATTGCAGAGACAGGTTTCCAGGCAGGTTTTATTGCTTTACTATGGCAAACTTTGCCAGTCCCGTAAATAAACCTCTCTTTCTGGATGAAAAAAAGTTTGTAGATGAATTCATTGAGACCCTGAACAATCATGTTCAACAGGGAGCCAGGGGACTTAAGATTCTGAAAGAGCTTGGACTGCACTACCGGGATAAAAATGGTGATCTGATAAATTGTAATGATAAAAGATTATTTCCGGTTTGGGAGGAAGCAGGACGACTTAAGATACCTGTTCTTATTCATCAGGCAGACCCGTCAGGGTTCTTCGAACCGGTAACACCTGAAAATGAACACTACGAATCACTTATTAAATATCCCTCATGGAGCTTTGCAGATCCGAAGTATCCAGGGAAACAGGAGCTGATCAACAGGCGTGATGATCTTGTAAGCAGCCATCCCGATACAATTTTTATCCTTCCCCATCTTGCCAATTATGCCGAAAATATTCAGCATGTGTCGGAACTGCTGGATGCCAATCCCAATGTTTACGTAGATTTCTCAGCAAGGCTCGATGAGCTCGGAAGGCAGCCTTATACAACAAGGGAGTTCTTTATAAAATACCAGGACAGGATCATTTTTGGTACCGATATGCCGGCAAATATCAGAACATCAGTTGAAATGTACAGGACTTATTTCAGGTTTCTGGAGACCTTTGATGAATCTTTCTGGGCACCCGACTATGACGGGACCTTTGACAGGGCACGATGGCCAATATGCGGAATAGGACTTCCCGGAGAGGTGCTGAGAAAAATATATTTTGAAAACATTCTGAAGATAATACCATCACTTAAGACAGAATTAAACATTAAAGCATTTTAAGACATGAAAATGATCAAACCTAAAATCGGATTTATTGTTTTTGGTGTACACAAGGACGGATTGCAGGATCCTATGGGAACTCCGTTCATTGATGACGGCATTGTTGAAAATGCAAAAAATGCCCTGAGAAGCAGTGGTCTTGAACTTGAAGAGCATGATATGGTCCTGGCCTCAAAAAAGGAAGCCAGAGAGTGCTTTGATAAGTTTAAAAAAATGGACGACATCGATGCAATAGTACTGTTTTCAGGCACCTGGGTCTGGGCATCCCATCTGATTGGAGCTATCAGAGATTATGCAACCACAGGAAGAGGCATTGTCCTGTGGACTGTTCCGGGAAGTCAGGGATGGAGACCGGTCGGAGGATTTGTACTCCAGGGCGCTCTGAAAGAGATTGGAATTAACCACAGATATGTATACGGTAACTATGACAATCCTGTGGAACTTGAAAAGATAAGTTCATATTGCAGGGCAAGCGCTCTGAAGAGATCGCTGAATATGAGTACAATAGGAACATTTGGAGGAAGAGGCATGGGTCAGACCTGTGGTGCTGCGGATCCTTCCCAATGGATGAGGATGTTCGGAATAGATATCGATTCAAGAGATACAACAGAACTTCTTAAAACAGCAAAACAGATCCCTGAGGAAGAGGTCAGGCAAACCAGAAATGAGATACAGAAATTATTTGCTGAAAAAATACCTGATAATGATCAGGCTGACAGATCAATAAGACTATATATTGCCATAAAAAAGCTTGTTAAGGTAAATGAATGGGATTTTTATACAATACAATCATTCCCGGGTATTGCTGATGAATATGTCGCCACCTGCTTCGCCCAGAGCATGATGCTCGAAGATGGCTTCGGAACTTCCACCCTGGGTGATTTCAATACTGCCCTCACTGTGAAATGTCTCACTTCATTGTCCAAAGAGCCTGTATACTACGGAGATCTGCAACACATCAACAAATCGAATAATGAAATTAAGATCATCGGCGACGGTGCCTGTCCGCCATCACTGGCCGGGAAACTGGGTCCGGCAGGATTTGCCGGGCATGGTATACCGACCGAGGGAGAGGCAGGAGGACTATCAGTTAAATTAGTTTGTAAAGCTGGAAAGGGTGTCCTGGCACGTCTTGGCAGGAATAACGGGCAGTTTGAAATGGTCATAACCCGTTGTACAATTTATGAACCTCCTGCAGATCAGATCGAAAAAAGGAAAAATGAATGCGGAATTCCTTTCTGGCCGCACGGATTTGTCAAAGCCGATTGTGATATTGATGCTCTCCTTCAGGCCTGGAACAACGAATATGCCTGTCTGGGATACGGAGAAAACCTGTATGAGGACCTCAAAGCCTTCTGTGAATTAACCGGGATCAAAGCTGTTCTGCCCTGATTGCCGCTTGCAGCTCACTAGATTACTGCACATTACCTTTTTAATGGGAAACCGGGGAACAAAATATTAAACTCAAAGTTCATCAAACTTTAACAACCTTAATAATACATGCCGCTAATACTAAACAAAGAAGAGGTACTGAGAGTATACGAGGAAGCCGGTAAACGTGGTTGGGTAATTCCGGCATTCAACTCCGAAAATCAAACCACAACTGAAGCAATTTTACAAGCTGCTCTGGATTACAGCCAGATAATAAATAAGCCGGATATTCCAATAACAATAGGAATTACAAATAATTACAGTCATCGGAGCCAGTCGGTCAACTATACACATACCGGAAAATGGGATATCGGCCTTAAACTTTTTCTTTCAGATATAGAAGTACTTACAGGCAAAGGCTCACCTTATGAAGATCTTAATGTAATGATCCTTCTCGATCATATTCAGTGGGATACCGATACAGATCTGTTAAAATGGGATATGGGGAAATTCTCGGTGATAATGTATGATGCCTCAACCCTGCCGTTTGAAGAGAACATAAAAATGACAGCACGGTTTGTTGCAGAAAATCACTCCAGGATTGTTATTGAGGGCGCATGTGATGAAATAGTTGATGCAACGGGTGATGTCAGAAATGATCTGACAACCCCGGAGCAGGCTTTGGATTTCCTGACAAGGACAAAAGTCGATTACCTGGTTGCTAATCTGGGCACCGAACACCGTGCAACAAGCAAGAATCTCAAATATCATGACAATCTCGCACAACAGATCAGCAGGCTGACAGGCCCCCTGCTGGTATTGCATGGCACATCATCAGTAGGTGAAGATCAGATCGGTAATCTTTACTCCGACGGAATAGCGAAGGTAAATATCTGGACAACCCTGGAGCGCGATACGACACCGGTGTTATTTGAAAATATGGTCAGAAACGCGTCAAAAATAACGGGAAAGAAAAAGACTGAAGCTTTGATAAGAACCGGACTTCTTGGCCCGGCAGCCGACAGTGATAGTGAGGCTTCCCTTTCCCATTATACAACACTGTACCGTCAGGATATTATTTTTAACGAGATGAAAAAGATCGTCCTGAAATATTTAACTCTCTGGTATACTTAACAGAAGTCATCATGAAGTTTTTTATGGGCATCGATATCGGGACCAGTGGCTGTAAAGCCATGGTTTTTGATGAAAACGGCAGGCAGGTTTCGAAAGCTACCCGTTCTTATGATTTAATTTCGGAAAGACGCGGATGGGCAGAACTCGATACTCATGATGTAATGTCAGCTTGCTTTGATATAATACAGGAATCGGCTTCGCAAACAAAAGAAGGTTCAGTTGCCGCAATGGGCATTTCAAGCCAGGGAGAGGCATTCACAATGATTGACCCGGAAGGCAATCCATTGTGTAATGCTTTTGTCTCTTCCGATATCAGATCAAATGAATTGATAAGACCCTGGACTGAAAAATTCGGAGAAGAAAAACTATACAGAATAACGGGGCATACCCCCCACCCCATGTTCTCATTGTTTAAATTATTGTGGGTGAGAGATTATATGCCTGAGATATGGAAGAAAGCTTACAGAATATTATGCTTTGAAGATCTTCTTCAGTTCAGACTGGGGATTAAGAATCCTTCAATGGGATGGCCTCTTGCCGGAAGAACCATGCTATTTGATGTTGTAAATCACTCATGGAATGATGAGATCCTGAATATTCTGGGGCTGAACAAGGATAAGCTGTCTATACCTTTACAATCAGGCAGTTCAGCAGGATTTGTTGACAAGAACATTGCGAAGATGCTGAATCTGGGAGAAAATACAATTGTTGTAACCGGAGGTCACGATCAGACATGTTCAGCACTTGGAGCCGGAGTCACAGATGCAGGAACAGCAGCATACTCCTCCGGAACAGTTGAATGCATCACTTCAGCATTCAGTAATCCTGTTTTTACAGAGGAACTGCGTAAGAATAATCTCTGCACCTATGATTTCACATTGCCGGGGATGTATTCGACAGTAGCCTTCAGTCTTACCGGAGGCAATCTTCTGAAATGGTATATGGATCAGTTTGGTGCACCAGAAAAAGAGATGGCTGCAAAAAGAAACAGTGATCCTTATGAACTCCTGGTAAATAATATGCCTGATGAACCTTCCAAACTTCTTGTTTTACCATATTTTACACCATCGGGAACACCCTATTTCGATGTTTCGGTCGGGGGTGCGATAATGGGAATGGACCTGTCGGTAAAACGCGGAGAGATACTTAAAGCCTTGCTTGAAGGTGTTGCCTTTGAAATAAAACTGAACCTCGATATTCTTAAACGATCGGGATATGAAATAAAAGAATTAAGGCTTATTGGAGGCGGAACAAAGTCTCAAAAGCTTATTCAGCTTAAAGCAGATGTTATCGGCACGCCAATAACCCTGCTTGATATCACGGAAGCCGGATGCCTGGGTGTGGCAATCCTGGCAAAAGCAGCATGTACAGGTATAAATCCAAGGGTTATTGCTGAAGACTGGATCAAACCTGTTGCAAGAATTGAACCAAAGAATTCTGATCACTATAACAGGAAATTTGAGTCGTATAAAAAACTGTATCCTGCATTGAAGGAGTTACAGTTATAAAAAGTATTATATTTAAC
>CAZWUB010000130.1:7114-10486 GCA_964637415.1 uncultured Rikenellaceae bacterium | reverse complement strand
AAGATCCTTGAAAGAATAGCCGAGCCTGAAAGGACAATTATTTTCAGGGTCCCATGGCTGGATGACAAGGGTGAAATTCAGATCAACCGTGGTTTCAGGATAGAGATGAACAGCGCTATTGGTCCGTATAAAGGCGGATTAAGATTCCATCCCACAGTTAACCTTGGCATTCTTAAATTCCTTGCCTTCGAACAGGTTTTCAAGAACAGTCTGACAACACTTCCCATGGGAGGCGGTAAAGGAGGTTCAGACTTTGATCCGAAAGGGAAATCAGATAATGAAGTGATGCGCTTCTGCCAGAGCTTTATGACAGAGCTCTTCCGTCATCTCGGAGCTGATACAGATGTTCCCGCAGGTGATATTGGTGTCGGTGGCCGGGAAATTGGTTTCCTCTTTGGTCAATATAAAAGACTGAAAAACGAATTCACAGGAGTATTGACCGGAAAAGGGATTGAATGGGGCGGCTCTCTGATCCGTCCGGAAGCTACCGGTTACGGCGTTACATATTTTGCCGTGGAGATGCTTGCAACGAGGGGTGAAAACATAAAAGGAAAAACTGTCTGTATATCGGGATCCGGAAACGTTGCCCAGTATGCAACTGAAAAAGTAACTCAGCTCGGAGGAAAAGTGGTAACAACCTCAGATTCCAACGGATTTGTGTACGATCCGGAAGGTATCGATTCAGAAAAGCTGAAATTCATCATGGAATTAAAGAATGAGAAAAGAGGAAGAATAAAGGAATATGCCGACAAATACAATGTTGAGTATTTTGAAGGGAAAAGACCATGGGGAATAAAATGCGATATCGCAATGCCAAACGCCACCCAGAATGAGATTGACGAGGAAGATGCAAAAATCCTTGTTAAAAATGGATGCATCTGTGTTGCAGAAGGTGCCAATATGCCATCAACTCCTGATGCTGTTGAGGTATTCCTTAAAGCAAAAATCCTTTATGGTCCGGGAAAAGCAGCCAATGCAGGAGGTGTAGCTACTTCAGGACTGGAAATGACTCAGAATTCAATGAGACTGCCATGGTCGCGCGAAGAAGTTGATGAAAGGCTTCGTACTATCATGAAAAATATACACGGTACATGCGTCAGATACGGAACAGGAACAGACGGATTTATCAATTATGTCAACGGAGCAAATATTGGCGGATTTGTTAAAGTGGCTAATGCCATGATTGCCCAGGGTCTGGTCTGATGAAGCTGGCTGACACACATACTCATTTCTATCTGCCGGATTATGATAACGACAGGGATGAGATGGTCAGCAGGGCAGGCAGAAGCGGAGTATGCAAACTCCTGATGCCCAATGTTGACCTTGAGACTGTTCATCCGATGCTTTCGGCAGCAGAAAGATATGAGGATATATGCTTCCCGATGATCGGGCTGCATCCGACTTCAATAAAAGAAGATTTTCAGCCTCAGCTTGATGAAATCCTGAGAATTGCTTCCCGGCATAAATTCATTGCTATAGGTGAGATTGGTATAGATCTTTACTGGGATAAGACACACCTGGCCGAACAAATCACAGCTTTCAGAAGACAGACAGAATATGCAGTCAGCGCAGGGCTTCCCATTGCAATACATTCCAGAAATTCAATAAATGAAATATTCTCCGTCCTTGAAGAATTTAAAGGATCAAAGCTTACAGGAGTATTTCATGCTTACTCTGCCGATCTGATCTGCGCCCGTAAAGCTGTAGAACTTGGATTCATGCTTGGCATTGGCGGTCCGCTTACATATAAGAATTCGATGTTGGGAAGTATCTGTAAAGAAATCGGCATAAAGAATATTATACTCGAAACTGATTCACCATATCTTACTCCCGTACCTTACAGAGGAAAACGTAATGAGAGTTCGTATATTTGTATCATAAACAGAAAGCTTGCAGAAATATTTGAAATGAGTGAGGAAGAAACTGCTTCCATAACATTTGAAAACTCATGCAGGCTTTTCAACTTATGATCAAATGGTTAAAAGGGGAAAAGGAACTTCTGTACTTATAATCTACACCGGAGGCACTATCGGGATGGTGCATGACCGGCACACGGGCTCGCTGGTGCCTATTGATTTTAAGCATATTACCGATCATGTTCCGGTAATTGGCAATTTCGGCTTCGACCTTCAGTCTGTTTCCTTCGATCCGGTAAAGGATTCTTCAAATATCGATCCTGATATCTGGATCAAGCTGGCGGAAACTATTGAAAAGAATTATGACAGCTTTGACGGATTTGTCGTACTTCACGGAACCGATACGATGGCCTACACGGCTTCGGCCCTTAGCTTCATGCTTGAAAATCTTTCCAAGCCTGTGATCTTCACCGGATCGCAGCTGCCAATCGGACTCCCGCGTACCGACGGCAGGGAAAATCTTATTACCTCTCTTGAAATTGCTGCCGCTTCAAAGAATGGTTCACCGGTTGTACCTGAGGTCTGTATATATTTCGACAATGAGCTTACCCGCGGTAACCGGACTACAAAATTCAGCGCAGAGCATTTTGACGCTTTCAATTCTCCAAATTATCCTCCTCTTGCTGTCGCCGGATTACATATTAAATACAATGAGAACCTGATCCATTATCCCGGTGGAAAAAATTTATTAAAAGTCAATAAATCGTTTGACAATAATGTAGCAATATTAAAGCTGTTTCCGGGTATTAGCCGCCCTTTTGTAGAAGCAGTAATAAACACCTCAGGTCTGAAAGCACTTATAATTGAAACTTTCGGATCGGGCAATGCCCCTACATATAAATGGTTTCTCGATGATCTGAAATCATTCATAGGAAAAGGAGGTATCATTTTCAATGTCACCCAGTGTCATGGAGGGAGTGTTGAGATGGGATTATATGAAACAAGCCGTGAGATGATGGCTGCCGGAGTTGTTAGCGGGAAGGATATCACCTCCGAAGCATCTGTAACCAAGCTTATGTTGCTGCTGGGCAGTTGCAGGACCAGGGAAGAAATTATTGATTGTCTCGGAAAACCTATTGCCGGAGAGATATCATAACAGGGTTTTTGTCAAAATATTTTGTAATTTCGCCGCCGTTAATCGGATTTTTTACCCCCTGCCCCCTAAAGGGGGTTTAATGAACAAATTAATACTAAAGGAGAGATGCAGGAGCGGTTTAACTGGCCCGCCTGGAAAGCGAGTGTACTCCAAAAGGGTACCGGGGGTTCGAATCCCCCTCTCTCCGCAACTTCAAATTACTCCCGTCAGCCTTCCGGCTGACGGGTTTTTGTTTTTAATCTGGCCGAGCCAGGCTTGCCTGAGCGAGGACAGATTAAAAACAAAAACCAATGAGCGAAGCGAATTGGGAGTAATTTGAAGTTGCAGGGTTCCCCCTAAGGGATCACGGCCGAGCGAAGC
>CAZWUB010000130.1:0-7014 GCA_964637415.1 uncultured Rikenellaceae bacterium | reverse complement strand
CAGGGTTCCCCCTAAGGGATCACGGCCGAGCGAAGCGAGGCCGTAATCCCTGCTGGTTACTTCATTAGGGATGGCGAGCGAATTGTTACAGTAATTATAGAATCACCATATCTTCCCGGTTGCTGCTATCCCGTTCAGGTCCCACACAATTTTACCGGCCCTGATTGTAAGTTCGGCGACAAGCTTTTGTGTTCCTTTCAACTTTTCTCCGCTGATATCAAGAAAACCGAAATCGCCTTTCATCATACTGAAAACTGCAATATCAGCTTCTGATCCGATGTCAAGGTTCCCCAGATCGGATCTGTTGATCATCATTGCTGGATTCCATGTTGACCGCAGTATTACATCCTGAAGCGGCAATCCCATATTCAGCATTTTCGACATAAGGTTTGCCATATCTTTCATTCCGCTGTTCATACTTCCGGTATGGAGGTCCGAACTGATTGCATCTGCAATAAATCCCTGTTTTACGGATGGAATTGCCTGTTTCCAGGTGAAAGATCCCCCACCATGTCCAAGATCGAACTTGATCCCCCGCTTCTGAGCTGCAAAAACAAAAGGCTTTACTTTACCATTCTCATCAACAACTGTTTCCCTTGAATCGGGGAAATATGCATAGGGATGAGTGAAAATATCGCCCGGACGAAGATGCTTCATAAATAACTCTTCAAGTGACAGTGGCGGTGTAGCTGATCCGAAATCTATCATAACCGGCAGATTTGCCAGTCTGCCTGCCATGACGGCACTGTCTGTCGGGCCCCATTCATGCCCGTTGTAATGGGCAAGCTTGATCCCGACAATTACCGATGGATTCTCCCTTGCACATCTGGCCGTTCTGCGTGGATTCATATCAAGAGTGGTCTGTTCAAACGGTCCTCCCCTCATTCCCTCTGCAGCAATGTTAAGGAAAGCCAGAACCCTTGTCCGGGAATTATCTATAGTCTGCCTTTTAAAATCAGGAAACGATCTCCAGCCTGAACTTCCGACATCCACAAAGGTCGTTACTCCGGCACGAAATGAAAAAGCATCCGGCTGCACTGATGTCGGACCATTCATTATTCCCTGATCCATCTTTGTACCATAATAAACATGAACATGCAGATCGATAATGCCGGGCGTCACATACATCCCTGATGTATTTATCACCTGCCGGGCCTCAGAAATATCAATGCTTTTTGCTATCCTGGCTATTTTACCATCTTTGACAGCAACATCCATTATTCCGTCTGTTCTGTTTTTCGGATCTATTACATGCCCGCCTTTCAGAAGGATATCATAAACCTGGGCATTAATCATCACCGGCTTTAAAAGCATGAAGACGGAAAGAACTACTAATATATTTTTCATTATCGCATTTATTTCAGAATGGACCGCTTCATTTTTTATTTATTCGTCATATAATATTCGTAATTAATACTCCAGCTATATCTGTTGCCTGGTTCAACCTTTATATCAGTGTATGGTTCCGGACAAACTGTCGTTGGCGATGCCCAGAAGACCAGCTTCGAAAGGGATTCTTTGGAGGTTATCCTCACCCCGGCACCGGTTCTTGTGTTCTCAACAGTAATATTATAATTATCAGAATTTTTTTCAATCCCAACTATATTCCCACAATAAATACTTTCCCCTTTT
The DNA here is from genome assembly GCA_964637415.1 of uncultured Rikenellaceae bacterium. GTDB lineage: Bacteria > Bacteroidota > Bacteroidia > Bacteroidales > VadinHA17 > LD21. Next base: position 5,382 of record CAZWUB010000130.1, on the reverse strand, counting down.
GCCAGATTCCTTAGTAACTTTATGCTATTACCTTCAAACCGGATTGATTCACCTGTTCCCCTGCATTCCCCTGATACTTCATAAGGAAACACTATTTTGTAATTCGGCCCGGTTGGTTCCTTGTCAATCATCAGGAAATTATGATTGTAGACACTGGTTTCAATGCTCTTTTCCCCATTGTTTATCAATGTATGCTCAATGACCATCTCCGGTCTGGCCTCTGTCAGCCTGACAGTTTTTATGTATGTATAGCCATAATCTCCATCTTTAAGCTTATGTAAAAAGCTGATCTCAGAAGATCTCTTTTTAACTTTCCACTTCCCCGGATTGTCAATCTTATATAATTTAAAACTGTTATATGGAGTATCATCAGGCTTTGTCAGAGCCCCTACTCCAATTTTAATGAATCCTTCTCCGGTTTTTGCTTCAGAGAATCCTACAGGGCCGAATTCTTCGACAGGTCCCATTACTACATCATGGATAGTCGGCTCGTATTTATCGTACCATTTCCCGTAATAACTATGTCCATTATAATCTAGGTTGCTGGTATTTCCCGACCAGTCAAATCTGGTTGCCCTGTAGTATCCATTATTTATGTCAGGCAAAAAGAAATTCACAGTGAGTACCCCGTTTGAGATCTCAGCTTCCGGGAATTTATTCTCCTGGGAAGAACAGATAAGAAAACACTGTGCCATCATAAAGATTATTCCGATTTTCTTCATATCTCATTAATTGATAATCATAATTCTTACCCGAATTTAAGTAATATTTTCAGGTGCCTGGCCGGCTCATCATGAAGCATCTCAAAGGCTTTCTGGGCTTCCGAAGGATGAATTATATCCGAAACAATAGCATCGGGTTTCATTTTACCTTTCTGCATGTTCTCAATGGTCTCGGCAAACTCACCATGAGACACTCTCGAAGTCTTAATGATCCCTTCTTTCCAGATAAGCTCTTTCATAAGTACCGGGACAGGATCATTACCCAGACCAAGAACACAGACCACACCGGCGCCACGGATGCTCTGGACACATCCCCTCACAGGGTTTACAATTCCGGGCAGATCGACATAATGTCCGACAGCCTCAAAGGCAATGTCAACACCTTTTGTACCGGTTAAAGCTTTTATTTTTTCAACAGGATTTTCTTTCCCGGCATTAATTATATGAATGTCAGGATAAGCCTTTAGTGCCCGTGAAAGTCTCTCATCCAGAATATCGACCATAATAACTGTATTGCTGGTCTTTGTCCTCACAGCCTGCAGGATACTTTGACCAACCTTTCCTGCTCCCCATATCACGACAGTATCATCCTTTTTCACATCTGCCCTGCGGCATGCATGAAATCCGATTGAAAGGATCTCAACAAGGGCTGAATGAATATCGGAAATGCCCTCAGGGATTCTGTATAACATTGATTCAGGAACATTTATATATTCGCCGAATCCGCCATTCATATCTACTCCTATCAGCTTCAGTGATGTACATGCAGGATAATGGCCAATAAGACAGGCCGGACATTTACCACACCAGATGATCGGATCAACTGTAACCCGGTCGCCTGCCTTATAGTTTTGTACTGCCTGTCCTGTTTCAACAATCGTACCTGCAAATTCATGTCCGGGAATGAAAGGGACATGTGTCCTTGGATGAAATTCTCCCGAGAATATATGCTGATCCGTTCCGCATATCCCGGCATATGACACCTTAACCAATACTTCATTTTCGTTGATTTCCGGCATTTCTGTTTCCATCCAGGTAATCTTCCCGTACTCAGCCAAAACGACTGCTTTCATCTTCTTAATCATAATATATTTAGTTATTTAAAGACTGCATAAAGACTGTAAAGAGCAAAAAGGGCAATTGCAGACGCACTTATAATGAATATAATATTATACAATCTGCCTGTTCCCAGATTTGCTACTGACAGTTTGTATTTATAATTTAATGAAACATAAACTACTATAAGAAGCATTATGCCTGTGGCAGTACCTCCTATTGTTACCATCAGCACAGGTAGTTGAACAAGCAGAAATAATATTGCCCACAAAGAAGGGAAAAACCACGCCAGGAATGTAATGGTTCTTTTTCTTTGTTTTAAATCTTCAAACCTTATCCATCCTAACTGGCCGAAGATATCTGAAAATATTCTTGTCCAGGCTGCAAGGGCGGCAAAAAGAGTTGAATAAAGGACAACGACAGCTCCCAGCATAAAATATGATTTGGCCCACGGACCCAGTGATTCTGTATACATTGTAGAGAGACTCTCGATCATACTGTATCCTTCCGGAATATTCTGGTTATTATGTAATACTGATGCTCCGAGCAGATAAAATGCAATTGTTACTATTGTATAGATCACCATTGAAATAAAAGCATCCAGATACATGATTCGTATCCAGCCCCGGGCTCTCCTGTTCCACTCTTCTGAATTGTCATTAGGACCGGTATATCTTGCATAACCCTTCTCGAGACACCAGTAATGGTAAGCCACGATTTCATCCCCTCCCACCCCGGTCAGTCCGAAAGCGGCAATTGTAATAGCCATGGCATCGGGAGAAAACCTGAATTTCAATCCTTCTAAAATATTTTCCGGGTGAATGGCATATGGGGTAAAGTGGAGGAAATAAAGAGAAGTTAGTGTGAATAATGTAAAAATAAACATCATTATTATGGATATCCGCTGGATTGATTTATAATATCCGCCAGATACCAGTACTGCCACAGTTCCTGCCGTAAAAACGGTAAAAACAGGGATTTTTATCTGAGGGAACCACATATTAAGTGTCAGCGCCACTCCGCCAAGCACTCCACCAACCTGAAGTGGTTTGACAATCCACAGTAAAAACCACATCCATATTGTCCAGTTGGTACCTTTAATTCTTAATCCGGGAAGATCATTGAATGTTTTCATCACTGTTTTGCCGTAGCAAATCGCATTTTTCCCGAATTCAAGCTGTATTGCCACCTTGATCACACAACTCAGCAGGATGATCCATAATGCAACAAATCCTGCCTTTGCCCCAAGTGTTGTTGTTGCTATCAGTTCTCCTGATCCTACTATTGATGCCGACAGAATAAATCCCGGTCCCAGAAATTTTATTTTCTTAAAAAAATCTGAAGGCGGGTCAAGAACCGTTTCATGAGACAGTATATATGGATCGGAATTGCCCGTGATTACCTGATTTTAAATATTTTAATGATTTGCTCCAGTCAATCTCAGGTACGAATATAATACATTGATTCTTAATAATTAATCATTCGGTAAACAAAAGCTTTACTTACCGGAGCTTTACCTCAGATAGAGCGCCCGGCAGTTTTGAAGTTACCAAATAATCTTCCGAAAGTAACCAATAACAGTTAAGCTGCTAAATCAATCAGCTGTCTGTTGCCAGGAGTAGTTTTATACTATCTTCTTATTGACAGGATCCCATTCAACACGCCGCTTTTCGATATAAGCTTTATGTGCCATCATACAAGTCATACCTTCCTGGAAAGCCATCTCAATATTTGCACTAGGTATCTTGCCGCTCCTTATGCAATCGATCCACTCCCTTATATGCAGATAAGTAATATCGACCACTCTGCCATTTATACTGGTCGAAATCAATCCACGGGCAGCATAATATTTCTCAGTTGCCGAAGTGACGGCATCAACCTTACCCACTGTGGGATTGAATGAGATCATTGGTCCTGATGTATCAATAAAACCTGCTTCGATCTGCTTCTTATAACGGGTCGAATCTCCGTCGGCTGTTATGTTAATTACATTCCCGAGCTCCATTGATGCATCATGGCCCATAAAGACTCTTCCCCGGCTTCTGCTGCTGGCAAGGCTTGCACTATACAGGAGAGAAAGATCCTTGTCGGGATACTCAAAAACACAATGAAGCAAATCTGCCATCTCCCTGTTGTCTTTCCAGTAATAGATTCCGCCTGATGAAACAACTGATGCAGGAATACCAATATTCAGTAGCTGATTTACAGCATCAAATTCATGAGTGAACAACTGACCGAGAAGTCCTATATCATAGTCAAAGAATTTGGTCCAGTTATAGAAACGGTCAATGCTGAACGGTACTTTAGGTGCCGGACCAAGCCACTGATCCCAGTCTATTGATTTTTCATCTCCCGGTTTAGGATTTCCATTGGCATCCAGATGTCTTATCCAGGCTCCGTTTGCAGTGTTTCGGTTAGTGGTTGTCTCTATCAGAGTTATTTTCCCCAGAATGTCCTTTTTAATTATGTCTTTCGCCTGCTGGAAAACAACACTTTGAGGCACCTGGTGTCCGAGCTGGTAAACTATACTGCTGTTCTTAACGGCATTATAGACTTCATTCATCTGTTCTTCAGAATGACATGGAGCTTTTTCGCAATAAACATGTTTGCCGGCTTTTACTGCCGCAACTGTTATTGCAGCATGAGTATGATCGGGAGTGGCGATCATCACTGCATCAATATTTTTATCGTCAAGCATCTCCTGGTAAGTACGGTAACGCTTCACGGGCAGATCAGTCATCTTTGCTCCGCCAGCCCTTACAGCATTACGCGCGGTTTCCATGCCTCTTTCCGCATGCAGATCAAATACATCACATATTCCTGTTATTGCAACTCCAAGATCTTCCTGTAAGAGCCAGTCTTCAAGTGATTCATCCAATCTCCGCTTCTCTGCATCAGCAGGATGCATATAACCCAGACCATTAGCATGTGCTGTTGCACGGCTGCCGAAACCAATTATCCCTATTCTTAAAAGATCTCCCTTACCTCCGGTCAGAGGAGGAATGGATGGTTCGGGTATTTTATCCAGTTCAAGATCCCTTAGTATCCTGGTTTTCTTTTCAAGATCATAATTTCTTTTTTCTGATAACTGAAAAGCAAAAGCACCAAGGACAGGTATTCCAACAAGGGCTTTCAAAATTGCCCTGCGCTTTACCTGCTTTTTCCCTTTTCCTGATTTATTTTCCCCCGATTGTTCAATTGTTGAATCTGTCTTCTCCATTGCTTAAACCTCCTTATTATGCTTATTTGTCCATTTCTTAAAAAACATATCCAGTCCGAAAACATTTCCTGTAGGAAAGACTGTAAGTACTACCAGAGCGAATGCTTCTATCAGAGTCTTGCTTACAATAAGATAACTACCCTCCGATGGAACAGAGTATTCCAACCCTATCAGCGGTGGATTGTTCAGATAATAAATAAATAACAGGAGTGCACCGGAAATTGATGCTACCTTTGTGAACAGACCAAGAATTAATCCGATGCCAATTGCAATTAATCCCCAGGTATTCAGAAAATCCACAACATTAAGAACATTTTCATGAGCCAGTATCCATTGTGCAAAACCCTCAAGGATCCATTTTGACTCCTGTAAAAATCCAAAAGA
>CAZWUB010000129.1:5253-10523 GCA_964637415.1 uncultured Rikenellaceae bacterium | reverse complement strand
CGGAACATAAAGATCGATATGGTGTTCATCGATAAAACTCCTTTTAACAGCCGGTGAGTCCGCGAACATTCCGCCGCTGATTGCATCTGTTCCTGCAAGAATTATGATCTTAGGTTCAGGGACAGCATCCCATGTTATCTGTAATGCCTCCGACATGTTCTCCGATACAGGACCGGTTATTACTATACCATCTGCATGGCGCGGAGATGCGACAAATTCAATTCCGTAGCGTCCCATGTCGAAATTCACATTCCCGGCGGCATTGAGCTCCATTTCGCAGGAGTTGTCACCACCGGCCGAAACCTGTCTGAGCTTTAACGATCTTTTAAATATCTTCCTGATCTCTTTTTGTATCAGTTCCTCATTCAGCCTGACGGGATTTTCATCCCCGGGATGGATGATAAGTCCGTCTCGGGCATTGGCTGCTATCCTGTAATCGCTTGTAAATTTGATCTTTCCCGGACAGGCAAAAGAACACTCCCTGCAAAAGACACACAGTCCGAGATCAATTGACCCGGATTCAGAATCTATTGCTCCTGACGGACATAAAGCTGAGACCTTCCTGATATCATCTTTACTTATATTAGGTTCGATTACAGGCCGTCCCCGGAATAACGGGGATACAGGCTGGGTGCGAAGGTTTTTCACATATTGTATGCCGTGACTTTTAATTACTTTTATTCCTGTAAGCATCGGTTGGTTCTTAAAAATTAAAGATCATTACCACAATATGAGAGATTAAAGCTCTTATTGCATACCGGAAAGTCCGATATTTCCTGGTTACGGACAGCAAGTGCCAGAGCCATCCAGTTGTGAAGTGAAGGATCCTTGATCTTATAACCTGAAATCCTACCACTGCTATCAGTCATTCCAATATGACAGATCTCTCCTCTCCATCCCTCCACAAGTGAAATGGCAAGCGATCCGGGCTTTAAAGTATAATTATATATAGGTGTGGCTGATCTTTTGTTTTTCTTTTTCCATATATCAATAAGACCCCTGATTATCTTTACAGATTCGCGGAATTCAAGATCCCGTATCATAGCTCTTGCCAGCACATCACCTGATTCAAGAATGACGGGAGCTACAGGAAATTCCCTGAAAGACTGAAACGGATGTGAAGACCTTATATCCCTTTTAATACCGCAGGTCCGGGCGGCCATACCTACAGCGCCAATGGCCAAAGCCTGTTCCCTTGTAACCTGACCGATATCTTCGAATCTTGCCAGGACACTTGGTAAAGAAAACATCAGGGAGGTTATCTCACCAAACCGCTTTTCTGTCTCGCTGAGAACTTTCAGGATTGCATCTGCAACTTCATCAGTCAGCGGATAATTACTTCCACCTGGTCTTATAAGTCCTTTCCCAAACCGGTTCCCGCACCACAGCTGGGTTGTATTGATAACCATTGTCCTGAGAGCCTCGCAGACCACCTGACCAAGCTGATAAGCAACATCACCACAGAGGGCGGCGGTATCGCCGATATGGACTGCTATTCTTTCCATCTCAAGAGCTATGCACCTTTCGATCTGCAATAAATCATCTGCCTGAATTCCGGCCAGCGATTCGATAAGCTGGACATGAGCCAGAGCGTGTCCGACCGAAGTATCTCCGGCAATGCTTTCAGAAAGAATACATCTCTGCAAAGCATTGTCCTTTTCAATAAAGAGCTTTTCAATTCCCCGGTGCTGATATCCCAGCTGAATTTCGAGATGAAGCACCTTTTCGCCATTGCAGATAAACCTGAAATGTCCCGGTTCAATAACTCCTGCATGAACAGGCCCCACTCCCACCTCATGTAATTCTTCGCTCTCAATTTTATAAAAAGGATAATCAGACATAGCTGTTTTAACGGCCTTATTATGGGGAAATCTTACAGGTTTCAGCCAGGGATGGCCCGTGAACACGACACCGGAATTCTCATATATCTCCCGCTCAAAAATTTGAAGAGACGGAATATCCGGGGTTAATGAGACCAGTGAAGGATTAGTTTTGTTTAACCTGTGAGAAAGAATCTTAATATTCCTTTCTGTATCACTGGCAATTAGGCAATAAAAGATCAGATCTCCTTCTTTTTGTACTGGATAATAACTCAGACAGTGATTCTCTTCAGATTTCAGCAATTCTTTCACAACACCGGTAAAATCATCATAGCTTAAAAGAGGTACCTGCTGAAGATCAACCGGGTATGCATTATTCTCTGTTTCAGAATATTTCTGGTCCATTTATTTGTTCTATTTGGGCAATATTGAAATGCTCTGGCTAATCAGTTCACTAAGAAACTGAGGCTGCCAGAAGCAGAGAATTATCACAGTGCCAAGCAATATGAACTGGCTTAATGCTTCGACAGATTTCACTCCGGAAGAAGAAAATGAAGCCGGAAGAGCACGTGGTTCTGAAAATATTATATGCATCACCCTTGTGCTCATTGCATAAACAACAAAACAGAGCAGAATTACTGAAATTATCAAAACAAGCCATTTATCATTAAAGACCAAGCCCTTAAAGATCATTAATTCCGAGATGAACAGTCCCGAGGGAGGAATTGCCAGGACGCATATCATACCGGTCAGAAGTACCATTGCCCCTGCAGGGTAGAGTTGCATGTATCTTCCGGTCTCATCAAGTTTGAAAGTATGAAGAACCCTTGACAGCTGTCCCATCTGGAAAAAGAGGCTTGATTTGGCAAAGGAATGCAGTACAATAAGGAAAAATGCAGCATACCAGCCGGCTCCGCCGACACCGAGGGCAATAGCCACGAGTCCCATATTCTCGAGACTGGAATATGCAAGCATCCTTTTAAGGTGTTTGGCCTTGAGCATATACCCTGCAGCCATTAAAAGCGAGAGAACACCTGAGAGGATAAGAACATTATTCATGAAGGAAAGAATTGAGGAAGATGAGAATAATGTATATACCCTGAAGATAGCAAGAAAACCGACATTCATTAATGTTGTTGAAATCAATGCACTTATGGGAGGCGGAGCGACAGAATGTGCATCAATTGTAACTGTATGCATCGGAAACAGCCCCATCTTAGTACTGAATCCTATTACAACAAAAACAAAAGCAATTTTCAGATACAGCGGGTTGGCTTCATTTATTATATTGACAAGTGATGAAAAGGAAAGGCTGGCGGCGTCTTCCCGTCCATAAATGAATCCCAGGAAAAGTATCCCGAGATAAGCCAGGGAAATACCGACAGAACAGATAAATACATATTTCCAGGTAGCTTCAAGCGCAGTTGCAGTCCTGTCGTGATAAATAAGGGCAGCCACAGCCAGTGTTGTAGCTTCAACAAAGATCCACAAAACAGTCATTCCGTTTGCAAGATAGGCACCCGACATAAAAGTTATCAGAGCAATGAGCGCAGCATGATAGATATTATATCGCTTCATTTCATCCTGAGCAGCATAGATGAATCCATGATAGATAACAGGTACTACAAGTACTGAAAGAACGGCCAGAAGCAACACTCCCGTACTTGTAAATGTAAAATAAACGAGCTCTGTCGAATTAAGATTAATAAAGCTGTAAGCTGTAAGGGCGATATGCATCAGAGCATAGGAGATTACCAGAATCCGTGTTACCGTTTTATTTCTGAAGACAAAGATCAGTCCGCAGAACAGAAAGGATATTATAAAAAACAATAACAGTATCATCAGTTAATCTTTTAACCTTGTAAGTTCATTTGTATTTGGTCTGAGCTTCAGACCGAAAAAGCCAAGTATCAGTACCCCGACAAATATATCAAGCAGAATTCCTATGTTGATAAGCATGGGCATACTGTTCCCCACAGCCAGCGAGAAAATGAATACAGCATTTTCAATTATCAGAAAACCTATCAGGTGTGAAATTATAAGGCGATGCGTAACAATGAGCAACAGGCCTGTAAACAGTGTAAATAGCGCTATCGTCATGAATATTGTATTTACGAACTGGTTGACAAGTGATTTTGATAGTATCACACTGATAAGCAATGCTGCAATTGAAAACAGAAGCAAATAAAAACCCGGCATTGCCTGACGATGAACCTTTGTGACACCTGACCTTTCTATTATCAATTTAAGAAGATAAGGGATCAGGATTGTCTTGAAAAGCAAAGTCTCGGCAACTATGAAAACAAGATTGGCTGTGTTGACCTCCCGTAGTTCAAAAAGTGCTATTCCACAAAGTAAGAGTCCCTGGAGTCCTACAAGCCGTACATAAATAATAAGCCTCTCGGCAGATGCAAAATATACAAGTGTGAGTGCGAACAATACTATAAGGTAAGGTATCATCCGTTCAGATAAGTTTATCGGTTAATATGAGGATTATAACAAAAGCCAGCAGTGCAATAAAAGAAAGAGTAAGAATGAATTTTGGATTCTTATTCATCTTATTACGAGCTCTGAAAGACTCCGTGAGACCAATAATCAATGCAAACAGGACCTGAATTGCCAGAAAAAGTCCGATCTGGAGAAAAATATTCCAGCCGGCAGGAACTATTACGTTGAATATCAGAGTACCATAGATTGCAAATTTCAGGTATGTTCCTATGTGAATAAGAGCTTTATCGAAACCGCTGTTATCAAGTATCATCACCTCGTGGATCATAGTAAGTTCAAGGTGAGTTTTTGGATCATCAACCGGCAGTCTGCTGTTTTCAATAAGTGCGATCTGAAGCAGTAAATAGAAGCCCAGAATACCGTAGATCAGCACATACTGGCTTCCTGAAATATAGAAATGGCTGAATATTTCTGTGAAGGATGTATATCCTGTCAGCATTGCGAAAGTACCCATCAGTATAAAAAATGCAGGTTCGAGAAGCATTGAGAAGAATGCTTCGCGGTTGGCGCCCATTCCCTCAAAACTGCTTCCGGTATCGAGGGCTGCAATTATCATGAAGAATTTGCCCAGAGCCAGCAGGTAAGAAAAAAATACAAAGTCGCCGTCGAATGATATTAAGGAATTCTGATTGGCAAATGGAATAAGAAGAGCAGCGCAGAATATTGAGGAAAGTGTTACGACAGGTGCGATCTGAAAGATAATACCGCTTGTAGTGCTGAAAACGCTGCCCTTCCGCATAAGGACAATTATATCGCGCACAGGCTGTAATATCCCGGGACCTTTCCTTCCTGAAGCAATACTCTTTGTTCTCAGAATAACTCCGGGAAAAAGAAAGGATACGAACACTATGAGTAAAATCCCGGTCATCTTCAGATAATCTTTAAATAAGTCAGTAAAAAAACAACCAGCATAAAAATAAAGGCATACAGGATGTAGTGTTG
>CAZWUB010000129.1:0-5153 GCA_964637415.1 uncultured Rikenellaceae bacterium | reverse complement strand
GCAGTGTATCCGCATCCCCATGTGGGTCCGGCAGAAATCTTTCTTGACTTCAGGTGGAAGTGCCTGTAAATAAGCAGTGCGGTGACCGAAAGCAGAAATATACCGCTCAGAATACTTATCATGGTTAGGTTATTAAGCGCCGGTCCGTATGTAATTGCCATCCCGGGCAGGCTGAACGCTTTTGTAACTATTCCTGATAACGGTTTTACGAACCAGACAGATGCCAGTCCGATAAGTAAAATAAACACTACAGGTATTATCTGGGGCAGAAGCATTATCCGCGGGACTTCGGTGGCTTTTGAAGCTTTTTCCGATCGTGCTTCACCCAGGAATGCGATCCCGAATGCTTTTGTAAAGCAAAATATTGCAAGTCCGCCGATAAGGGAAAGTCCGGCGATAACAACTATCAGCATGATTGACTGGTAAAGATTCGAAGCTGACAGACTGTTAAACATCCCCATATAAATAAGGTATTCTGAGATAAATCCGTTAAAAGGTGGTAAACCGCAAATTGCAAGAGAGCCGATAAGGAACAATCCTGCTGTGTATGGCATCTTTTTCATCAGTCCGCCCAGATTTTCTATATTCCTTGTATGAGCAGCCTGGTAAACGGATCCGGAGCTGAAGAAAAGCAGAGATTTGAACAGGGAATGATTCAGTACATGTAATAATCCGCCGCTGAAACCGCAAAGAGCAAGAAGATTATTGTTTGTTGCAATGCCGATTACACCTGTTCCGATACCTATTCCGATTATTCCGATGTTTTCAATGCTGTGATAAGCAAGAAGCCGTTTCAGGTCGTGCTGTACAATTGCCATCATCACACCCAGAATACCGGAAATAAGGGAAATAACAAGAATTATCAACCCGATCAGCAGCAGATCGTGCTGTAGAGGTATTATGACTCTTATTATTCCGTAAATACCCATTTTGATCATTACACCCGACATGACACCTGAGACATGGGAAGGCGCTGCAGGATGTGCTTCCGGAAGCCAGGTATGCAAGGGAATAAAACCTGCTTTAATTGCAAATCCGATAAAGAAAAGCATGAAAAGCAGGATATTCGATTCACTGGAAAAATAAAGACTCAAAGCATCAAAACTCATTTTGCCGGTTGCCCTTTCAACAAGTAAGAATGCAATCAGCAGAAAAAACATCCCTGCATGCATCTGGATCAGATAACTGATACCCGTCTTCATGATTGAGCGTTTTTCCGCTTCAAAAATCACAAGAAAAAATGAAGAAAGCGCCATTATTTCCCATGCTATAAGAAAATACAGGCCACTTCGTAACATAACTACCATAAGCATTGATAAACAAAGCCACAGGTAGGAGAAATAATGTATTGAGATTCGCAGGCTTTTACTGCTTTGTACATAGGGAGAAAGGTATCCCCTGGCATAAAGAAATCCGGTAAAAACTGTTATATTTATAACAATAATAAAAAAAGCTGAAAGCCTGTCGATAATAAAAACAAAACTATCACCGGAAAAATCTAACGGAGCTTTTATTGTGATCAGTCCGTCTCTTCCTGAAAATACTTCAAAGCTCCAGAATGTGCTCAGTAATACAATGACTGAAAGCAGGAAAAGAGTATAGTAGTATTTTAAGGATCGCGGGATTATTAAAATGGCAAACGAAAGCAATACGATAATCAGAAACAGAATGGCACTCATCAGCTTATTTAAATGATTGCGATTGGTGGCCGCAAAAGTAGAAAAAAATCAAATAAATGATCAATAAGCAGGAAATAAAGATCGACAAGCTTAATGAAAGTGTTTGGGGTAACCGGTTTTCAGATTCCCAGGCGCTTAAAAAAATGGCTTTAAAAATACTTAAAAGTGCCGGCAAGATTAACTATTCAAGGGGTGCTGCTTATGCAAATCTGAATATTGCAGCCCTGCATTTTCTGAATTCCGATAATGATGTTGCACTCAGATCCCTGTCAGATTCATTTCAATGGTTCAGGAACAAAAAGAAGGAAAAAGGATATGTTCGCTACCTCCTGCTCAAGGGAAATATCCTTGAAAGTTTCGGTCATTATGATAAGACTTTAAAATTATGGCTTGAAGCATATAATATCTCGCGCGAAACAGAAGACGTTGAAGCTGAGGCAGAATCATGTAATCAGCTTGGCCTTATCTGGCTAAGGCTTGGTAATTACGAAAGATCCCTGAAATTTTTTAACAAGGGACTTGAAATAAGGGAGTTCCTTAATGACAGTAATGCAATTGCCTCTTCCTGGAACAGGATTGGTATGGTTCTGCGGGAAATGAAAAAATACAATGAGTCGCTTGAATCTTACTTCAGGAGCCTTGATATAAGAATGAGCAATAATCAGACAGCGGCAATCCAGTGGACTCTTCTGGGCCTTGCAAGCACCTATGAAAAGATGAAGAAATTTCCTGAATCCCTTGACTATTATAATCAGGGAGCCAGGGATGGTGACAGACGATGTATTCTGCAGTGCTTATTGGGTGCAGGACGTATTCAAAGTCGTCTGGGAAATCCGGTTGATGCAGAACAGAAACTTACGGAAGCTTTAAGGATTGCGGAGGAGCTGAAATCTCTTGCTCTTCTGGCTGAAGTGCATATTGCTCTGGCAAATCACTATGAACTGAACAACCTGCCTCAGAAAGCGCTGAAAAGCTTCAGGCAGTATCTGAAGTTCAGGGAAGCATATCAGAGTACTGAAATGCAAACCCGGCTCAGCAGTATTGAAGTAACACATGCGATTGAAAAATCGGAACAGGAAAAAGAGATTTACAGACTTAAGCATGTTGAACTGAAAGCCGCTTATGATATAATTGATGAAATAAATAAGGATATAACTGCCAGTATCAGCTATGCAAGCCGCATCCAGATGGCAGTTCTTCCGGATCCCCGCGAAATACCCGGGTTGAAGAAAAATTGCTTCATCCTTTATATCCCGAAAGATGTGATAGGCGGGGATTTTTACTGGTTTTCAGGGACAGGTGGCAAACAAGTGATCGTTGTTGCGGATTGTACCGGCCATGGAGTACCAGGTGCACTTATGAGCATTCTCGGAATTTCCTTTCTTGAAGAAATAATAAACAACAAAAGGATCACCAAACCTGATCAGATACTTAATGAACTAAGCCTGAAGGTGATATCAGCCCTGAAACAAAAGGGTAAGAGAAATGAAACAAAAGACGGCATGGATATCTCTGTCTGCGTAATAGACCGGCAGCAGAATTCACTTCAGTTTTCCGGAGCTCACAATAATCTTTACATGATAAGGAACAAGGAACTTAAAGAATACCGTGCCGACAGGTTATCGGTCGGGTATTCTGATGAGCCCGGTTCTTCTTTTACTAATCAGGCAATAGACATCAGCCGCGGTGATATTATTTATATGTCAACGGATGGCTATACCGACCAGTTTGGGGGTAAAGAGCATAAACGATATAAGTCGCAGGCTTTCAAATCGCTGTTGCTGAAAATACATGACAGACCTCTGCCGGAGCAGAAGAGAAGGCTGGAACAACAGTTTAACCGCTGGAAAGGAAAGAATATTCAGACGGATGATGTACTTGTATTCGGGTTGAGAGTATGATCAGCAGTAATATTGCGAAGGGCGAAGGGCGAAGGGCGAAGGGCGAAGGGCAGAGAGCTCAGAGCTCAGAGCTCCAGCCTACGCTAAAGCTACGGCTGGCAAAGCAGGGCTCAGGGCAGAGGATCCTGATGAATATTTTTCTTTTTTCGGAATTTGATTACCATGTCATTGACCAGACTTCCTGCAAGGAATCCCAGCAATCCTCCATAAAGTGTGCTCCAGTACCAGACTGATTTAATTGGACAGGTTCCGGAGAGACATCCGACGTATTTCCAGTAAAGAAATCCGGCAATGGCGCCGACAGATGCAAATATTATTAAGAGTAAATTCTTTTTTATAAATTCTTTCATCGTATTGTTCGTTAATTCGTAGTGTTCTTGTTAAAGGTCGTGCATTCGTGCGGTCGTGCGGTCGTGCAGTCGTACAGTCGTGCGGTCTTAGAGTTGAGTAACATTGATTATTTTACTGTAAAAGCGTTTGACTTTTTCCGATTCAACTTCCCATGAGAGGTCACCGGATGCATTAACAGCATTTTGCCTCAGTTTGTTCAGCAATACACTGTCATTTTTCAGAATACTGATTGCACGGCTTATCTCTTCAGGTGTTATTTCCGGAATTATCAATCCACAGTTGTATTTGTTGATAATTCCGGCAACTTCGGGCAGATTGCCTGTAATAACCGGAATACCTGCCGATATATAATCGAACATTTTATTGGGAAGGCAGAACCTGTAATTCAGGTTTGTATCCTTTTCAAGGCATAATCCGACATCAGCCGTTTTTGTGAATCTCATCAGTTCCTTCCATGGCATTTTATCAAAGAATTTTACTTTGCCTGACAAATCTGCACTGGTCACTCCTTTTTTCAGTTTTTGCAGAACATCCCCCGATCCTGCAATAATAAGGCTGGCGCCTTCTGTAGTCTTCATGGCTTCAATGAGCTCCTCTCCTCCCTTGTCAATATTAATTCCTCCACCCTGAAGTATCATAAGCAGATCACCGGATCTTATTCCAATATCCTCTATTGAAAATCCCTCTATGTCTTTTGACGACCTTGAACAATTCATTACCGTAAGCGGGCGTATGCCATATTCATTTTCATACAATCCTGCAATTGAATCACTTACTGTTATTACATTTTTAAGATGCGGAAATATGGTCCTTTCAATTGTTTTCCAGACCCATTTCACAAATCTCCTGCCCACCAGTTCAGGCACACCTGTAAAATATTCATGTGAATCATAAACAAGTGGTTTTCGTTTCAGTCTGGATATCAGGAAATTCGGAAGCAAAGTATCAAGGTCATTTGCCACAAGGATATCATAATTGTGAAAAAGAAGGTAGAAGAAGAGGCGGATGTTAAAGAATTTATAGAATAGAAATCCTTTGTGAAAGATCATCCTGAACCTTACTGTCCGGAAGGGGACCTGGTCATTTTCACAGCAGCTCCCCAACTTTCTTCCGATTATAGTGACTTCACAACCAAGGTCAGTTACAGTCTGTGCCATTTTCTGAACCCTCTGGTCGTGGCAGATGCAGTTTATAACGGAAAAGGAGGCGGTGGGGGGGTGTT
>CAZWUB010000128.1:6288-10548 GCA_964637415.1 uncultured Rikenellaceae bacterium | reverse complement strand
CACAGAGTTAAGAAATAAGATCTCTGTGGACCTCTGTGGATCTCAGTGGATCTCTGTGTAAGTTCTTAAATTAGTTATAGAGTAGGATCACAAAGGTTAACACTAAGGATCACAAAGGATAGGAATTATAAAAGTTTAAATCAATGATGAAAAATAAATTTCTTGCAGGAATCCTGTTTGCTGTCATTTCGATAACTGCCACAGGACAGGACATATCATTTCCCGACCTCCAGGGTTTTAAAAAACTCACTAATTATCCTGTATATCTTCCTGATAATTTATGGGATTTCATTAACGGGGCAGCTGACGGATTTCTCGCGCTGGGATTCCGTGATCTTCATGTTGCAGAATATAAAAAAGGCAAAAATGTTATAAAGCTTGAGATTTACAGGCACCAGAATCATACGATGGCTTTCGGGATCTATGCATCTGAACGCTCCCCTTCATTTACTTTTACAAATCTTGGAGCTCAGGGCTATACAGTAGATGGAGCTACCAATTTCTTTAAAGGAAATCATTATGTCAAGATCCGGACATATTCCGATAAACCGAAGGTGCTTCAGTCTGCCGGATCTTTGGCTCAGAGAGTAGCAAATATGCTTCCCGGGGAAACAACAATGCCGGCACTTCTTTTAAAGTTTCCTTCCGATGGGAAAATGCTTAATGAAGAAACCTACGTTCATGACAATGTACTGGGACATCAATTTCTGAGTTCGGCATTCCATGCCCGTTATGAAGTAGGCAGTGATGCTTTCAGTATATATCTGATCCAAAAAGAGAAAGCTGGCGAGATCCTCGAAATGGCTAAAACCTATCTTTCGGATGCCGGACTTGAGTCATTTCTTGAAGATGAAAACAGGTTCGTATTCACCGATGGTTATAATGGCACTATCTTTCTTGCATGGAAGGATAATGTGATGGTTATAATTTCGGGACTTGCAAAAGATCAAGCTGATCTGGCATACAAATACACTTCAGAGATACTGAAATAAGCAGGTTTTCGAAATGCAGCAAATTATAGGGGCTATCCGGATAATTTGCTATTGTATATCCATTTTCTCGGAAATAATTTTCTTCAGGCTCAGGAAGGAATTTGCAACAGTCAGATCTTTATTATCATCAATAACGTTTTGTGGTGGTTTGAATAACACGCCCTTCTCTGCTTTTCTGAGCATGCTGATGTCATTGTATGAATCGCCGACTGCTATTACCTTGAAATTTAATTTCTGAAGCGCCTCAACAACCCTCATCTTTGCATCTGGCTGGCGCAGGTTATAGTTGGTTATGATACCGTCCTTATCTATTGTAAGATGATGACATAGCAGAACAGGCCATCCCATCTTTTCGAGAAGAGGATCGGCAAATTCCCTGAAGGTGTCTGATACAACGATCATCTGGGCTTTACCATGAAGCCAGTTTATGAAATCAAGTGCTCCGGGCATCAGTTCAAGCAGTGAAATAACTTTCTGAATATCTTTGATCGTTATACTGTGCTGGTGAAGTATTTCAAGCCTCCTTTTCATGAGGGCATCATAATCATTAATATCTCTCGTGGTCAGCTTAAGCTCATCAATACCCGTCCATCTCGCAACGTTTATCCATACTTCCGGAACAAGAACTCCCTCAAGGTCGGTACAAATAATATACATAAGTCAGAATTTGTTTAATGTGTTTTTTGAATATATTCTTTGAATGAATTATAATCATTTTCCATAGTGAGATAATCTTCATCCACTTCATTCAGTTTCCTCAGTGATGGCGGAGCAGCGGGAATGAAATTCAGTGTTTTCATAATTTCATCCGGGAATTTGGCCGGATGTGCAGTCTCGAGAGATATGAACACTCTGCCGCCTTTTTCTTCAGAAGATCCGTCTGTTATATACCGCTGAAGACCTTTCCAGGCAACTGCACCATGGGGTTCAAGCAAAACCCTGTAATCGTTATAGCAGGAAGAAATCGTTTCCCTGGTGATCTTGTCGGAAACGCTTGTGCCATAAAAGTCTTTCTGCATCTTCTTAAGATCCGGAGATTTAAGTACCTCACCCTTTTCATCCATTCTCCCGCCATAAAGTGCAATAACCCTTGCCATGTTGCTTGGATGCCCCACATTCATTGCACTCGATATGCAATTCAACGAGGGTGCTATGATCCGGTAGATACCGGTTCTCAGGTATTCAGGGACTTCATTATTCTCATTTGCCGAGACCACGAACTTTTCCACTGGAAGTCCCATCTCACGTGCAATAAGTCCTCCCATAAGGTTCCCGTAATTACCCGACGGAACACTGAAGACAACCGGTTGTTTCCCAGTCCCTGCCCAGGCATAAAAATAATAAACCGATTGGGGAATCAATCTGCCGATGTTTATTGAATTTGCCGAAGAGAGACGATGATCTGACAGGGCGTTGTCGGTAAAAGCTTTTTTTACGATCCTCTGACAGTCATCGAATTTGCCATTAACAGCTATGACCCTTATATTACCTTTGAGCGTGGTCATCTGCTTCCTTTGAGTATCGCTTACCTCATCTCGTGGGAATAGTATAATGACATCAATATTATTCAATCCATGGAAGGCGCTGGCAACCGCACTGCCTGTATCGCCCGATGTAGCAGTAAGTATAGTGTAATGTTTTTGTTCCGGCATGATGAAATGATTCATCAGTCTGGCCATCATCCTGGCGGCAAAATCTTTAAATGAAGCTGTTGGCCCCTGATCGAGCCTCAGAATATAAGAATTGCCTGTGACATGTTCCAGAGGCACCCTGAAATTATAGGCATCCCTGCATAAAGACATCAGGTCTCTATCCCCGATCTCATTTTTCAGGAATTTGTGAAGTATCTGAAAAGCAATTTCGTAGTATTCCATTCCGGCGAAGCCTTCTATCTCATCCCTTGTCATTTCGGGAATTGATACCGGCATATATAATCCGCCATCCGGGGCGATCCCTCTGAGCAACGCTTCCCGGAAGGATACTTCGGGCGCACTCAGATTAGTGGAATAGTATTTTATTTCTTCTTTCAACTTTTAACACTCATTACATACCGCTTACCAGTTGAAGTCGGATTTTTAACTCTGAGTTCTGAGCTCTGTGCTTCAAAAACCCACCCCCATCCCCTCCCGGGAGGGGAGCCTAAGCTCGTCCCCACTCAACTCCCAACTCCCAACTCCAAACTCCAAACTCTAAACTCCAAACTCCAAACTCTAAACTCCAAACTCTAAACATTGATAACTCTCATCAGATCAGCAAATACCCCTGCTGCAGTAACATCAGCTCCGGCACCATAACCTTTGATTACCATCGGAAGTTCACGGTATCGTTCAGTTGTCAGAAGTACAATATTATTGCTGCCTTCAAGGTAAAAGGACGGATGTTCTGGTCCTACTGTAACCAGCTCAACTTTTGCCGCCCCCTGGTCGAGGGTTGCGCAAAACCTCCATTTCTTGTTTAGTTTCTCCAGCTCAAGTCTTTTTATTTCAAATTCTGCATCGTATGCTTCAACCTTTGAATAAAAATCATTAAGATCCCCGTTGAAACACTCCTCGGGTAGGAACTTACTCACGCTTACATCTTTCTGTTCAAGCTGATAGCCGGCTTCACGGGCAAGGATAAGTATCTTTCTCACTACATCAGTTCCGCTCAGATCGATACGGGGATCAGGTTCTGAATAGCCTTTTTCTCTTGCTTTCTTTATTGCTTTGCTTAAAGGTAAAGAACTGCTCATCTCATTAAATATGAAATTGAGGGTTCCCGAAAGCACAGCCTCAATTTTATAGATTTTGTCACCACTCAGAACGAGATCGCTGATAGTTTTAATTATCGGCAGTCCGGCTCCGACAGTCGTTTCGTACATGAACCTTACGTCTTTTTCGGCCGCTGTTGTCTTAAGATATTTATAATACATATAATCAGATGAACAGGCAATTTTATTTGCAGTCACAACCGAAATATATCCTCCAAGTATCTCACCATATCTTACGGCAACCTTTGAATCTGCAGTACAATCGATGAATACAGAATTTGTAAGATTCATCTTTTTCATTCTTTCAATAAATTCAACTATATCGGCTCTTTCCCCTTCACTCTTCAATATCTCCCGGTAGTTTGACAGACTCAGTCCTTTGGCAGCAAAGATCATTCTTACGGAGTTGGTTATTCCCATTAATCTTACATTGAGGGAATATTCCTCCAGAAGAACTGAAAGCTGTTGCTGTAACTGTTTTATTAGACTTGTTCCTACAAGCCCTGTTCCGGCAACAAA
>CAZWUB010000128.1:1411-6188 GCA_964637415.1 uncultured Rikenellaceae bacterium | reverse complement strand
GGTTGTACAGCAAATGTTATTGAGTACTCTGAAGATGCCTGTGTTATAAGGATAACATTTACTTCACTTTTTGCCAGTGCTCCGAATAATCTTGCTGACGTTCCTGTGACTCCCACCATCGCCGGGCCCTGAAGAGATACAAGATCTATATGATCGATTGATGAAATACCTTTGATAGGACTCGGTCCCTGATCAGAAGGTTTGTTATTTATAAGGGTTCCCTTTCCTTCGGGATTGAAAGTATTTTTAACAAGAACCGGGATATTTTCCCTGAAAACCGGCCTGAGGGTAGGAGTGTAAATAACTTTTGCCCCGAAATGAGAAAGCTCAATTGCTTCAGAATAAGACAGATTCTCTATTGTATAAGCTTTCTCAACTTTCCTGGGATCTGCAGTCATGAATCCGTCAACATCTTTCCATATCTCAAGTATTTCAGCCTTCAGGGCAGCAGCAACGATTGCGGCTGTATAATCTGAACCGCCTCTTCCCAGAGTGGTGGTGTCTCCGTTTTGGTTACTTGATATGAAGCCCGGAAGGACAGTTAACTTATCTGTTTTTTCGAATGCTGTTCTTATCAGCTGATTTGTGGCTTTAAAATCAACAATTGAATTACCCGCTTTGCCTTCTGTCTTGATAAGCTCCCTTGAGTCTTTTAATATTGATCCGTCAAGAAAAAGGCTGATTATGAAGGATGAAAGCCTTTCTCCAATTGCAAGTATTTGATCAAGAGCATGTTTAGTTGATTCACGTAAGAGAAAAAAACCTCTGAGTATTTCAGCGAGCTCGTTTGAAATAACTTCAATCTGACCTGAAACGTTATTTAAATCACCATGATCACTCAGCAGATCCTTTGCAAAGTTCCTGTGAATATCAACAAGTTTTACAAGTTCAGCTTTATAATCAGAATTTCCGCGGGAGGCGAGTTCTGCTATCTTCAGGAGGTTGTCTGTAACTCCTTCAAAAGCCGATACAACAACTATACAAGGAAGGGGCTGACCTTTAATAATTTCCTTTACTCCCCTTATCCGTTCAGGAGTTCCGAGTGACGAACCACCAAATTTGAGTACTTTCATGCTATTCTGTTCTGTAAAGAATGCATCATCGTGATGCAAATATTCGATTGTAAGCAGGGGCATTTCATGAAATGCCCCTACGACAATAATTATGTTGATGCTGCTTTCTCCAGTCTCTTCAATATTGAGAAAATAAATGTTGCTGATAGTATCAGGCAGATTATGAAAATCAGCCAGAGGGTGCTCAGCTGTATCTTATCCCACAACAGGGTTCCGACAAACAATAGTTTATTTCCTGCAGCAGTTGCCAGAAGCCATCCACCCTGCATCAATCCCTGGAACCTTGAAGGTGCAACCTTGGAGACAAACGACAGACCCATCGGGCTCAGAAATAATTCAGCAACTGTTAGTATCAGATAACTGCTTATCAGCCAGTAAGGAGAGACTCTGTCGGAGTCAGCAACAGGCGCTCCATGAAGTGATGCCGGGGAAGGAGCACCTATTGATGCTATGAGAACGATTAAAAATCCAACAGAGGCGATAATGAGTCCGATACCGATTTTTTTGGGAGTCGATGGCTCAATACCTTTCTTGTTCATCCATGCAAACAGAGCAAGCACCGGGAATGTGAGCGCCACAATGAACAGCGGATTGAATGACTGGAATATTTCGGGAGATATTGAATTCTGTGCACTGAACGGTGTCAGAAATTTATTAAGTAAGCCTGTAGGATCAAATCCAAACAGGAAAAAGGAAGCAAAATAGATAGCTACAGCAAAAAGAACACCTCCTGCTATTTTAAAGTTTTTTGTCTGGTTTTTATAAAATAGCATTACAATACCTGCTATGGCACCGATAAAGGCAAGCATTGATGGTAATGTAAAGAACAGACCAGTAAACGGACCAACCTGTTTTGCAGTATAATCTCTGGCAAACAGGGTAAGTGTAAGTCCGTTCTGATGGAATGACATCCAGAAGAAAATTGCAACAAAGAAAACGAGTACGAGTGCTGTGACCCTGGCTCTCTCATCCTTGCGTGAGCTTAGAATGATCCATGTTACAAATCCGGCAAACAGACCAAAAGCGAATCCGGTTGCAACATCAATCTGCTCGAGAAGCTGCAGAACAAATGCAGTCACTCCTAAAGCCACAACGGCAGCAATCAGTGGAACCGGTTTGAAATCCACCTTTTCTGAAGGTTTTATTGCCTTTTCCTCAGCCCTGGCGGCAACTGCTACCTTATCCTTGCTCGGAAGAAGCCTGTTAAATATCACATATACAAGAAGGGAGAGTATCATAGCTCCGGCTGCCACTCCGAATGCATAATTGTAACCCTTTGAGAAAACATTCAGGTAGTCATTTGAAAATGCTGCCAGATCAGTTACCGGTCCGCTAAGACTTACTTTGTCTGCCAGCTGCTGGAGTACGCTTGTATCTGTCAGCGTTCCGTTATTGAACTGATGACACAGGGAAGGAACACTCCCGTCATGGAGAAACCCATTGGTCTTAAGCCACCAGTTCCTCATGCCATTGGCGGCAAAGGGAGCAAAAAATGCACCTACATTGATCCCCATGTAAAAGATCATGAAGGCAGTATCCCTCAGCTTTGAATATTTCGGATCATCATACATCTGACCTACAACCGCCTGGAGGTTACCCTTGAACAATCCGTTGCCGAGGGCAATTGTACCAAGTCCGATTATTGTAATTGTCAGCGACATGCCTGGTATCGCCATTATAAAATAGCCGGCAAACATAATTACTATGCCGACAAGTATTACAAGCTTGTATTTCTTTGTGGAGTCAGCAAGAATACCTCCTATAAGGGCAAGAGCGTAGATGGCAAAATAAAACCAGCTGTAAATATCTCCGGCTGCTTTTGCCGAAAGACCATACTTGGCCTGCAGAAACAGAACCAGGATGGCCATCATAGTATAAAACCCGAACCTTTCCCCCATGTTTGAGAAAAATGCAACGAGTAATCCTTTTGGATGATTTTTAAGCATAAAATTCTATTTTAGTTAAGCATTAATTTAAATATATCAGGCTGACTGCCAGTACAATTGTCCGGAAAATAAATATAATCCCTACTTTTCCGGAAGGAAACAAATATATCAATCTTTTTTTATTAATGGTCGAAGAGATTAAATTTGTACCATAATGAGATTGTGTTATGAAGATATTCCGACCGGAACAGATCAGAGAAATAGATGCTTCTACGATACGGAACGAGCCGGTGGCTTCGGTCGATCTGATGGAACGTGCAGCAACACGACTTTTTGAATGGTATGTTGAAAGGTTTCCGAGGTCGCGCCGGATACTTATCTTTACAGGACCAGGCAATAACGGTGGTGATGGTCTTGCTCTTGCCAGAATGCTTGCGAAAAACAGGTATGAACCGGAAGTCTTTCATCTTCATTTCACGGAATCAGTATCCGATGACTGGAAGAAAAACAGGGAACGGCTTAAAAATGAGACCAGTGTATCTTTTACTCTTATAGAATCAGAAAGCCAGTTCCCCCGGACAGGATTTGATGACATAATCATTGATGCTGTTTTTGGAACAGGACTTTCCCGGCCGGTAAGTGGCCTGCCTGCCGGAATCATCAGACAGATCAACGGATCAGGATGTACTATAATAGCTGTTGATATGCCATCAGGGTTGTTTAGTGAGGATAACGATGCAAATAATCCTGAAAACATAATAAGAGCTGATTACACTCTCAGCTTCCAGTTTCCCAGGCTGGCATTCATGTTCCGGGAAAATGAGGTTTATACCGGTTCCTGGTCTGTTTTACCGATCGGCCTGGACCAGAGAGCGATCTTCAATACTAAGACT
The DNA here is from genome assembly GCA_964637415.1 of uncultured Rikenellaceae bacterium. Taxonomy (GTDB): domain Bacteria; phylum Bacteroidota; class Bacteroidia; order Bacteroidales; family VadinHA17; genus LD21. Next base: position 2,336 of record CAZWUB010000128.1, on the reverse strand, counting down.
CCCTGGGAATTTCTTGAAAAGACAAAAATAGCATCACTCCTTAGGAAAAGGAGAAAGTTTGATCACAAGGGCGATTACGGGCATGCTTTGCTGACAGGTGGATCATATGGTAAGATTGGTGCAGTTGTCCTGGGAGCCAGATCAGCTCTGCGAACTGGCACAGGACTATTAAGTTGTTACGTTCCTTCGTGCGGTAATCTTGTTTTACAGACTGCAGTACCTGAGGCAATGGTCATTCATGATAACTCGGAGTTGTTTTTAAAAGATGACATACTTACCGAAAAGTTTGATGCAATAGGAATAGGACCGGGGATGGGCACTCTGGCAGATTCACATAATTCTGTTCATTACCTCCTCCGGAATTGTAAGAAACCTATGGTGATTGATGCTGATGCTTTGAATATTCTTGCTCTTAACAAGGACTGGCTTTCGGTTCTGCCTGAAAACAGTATACTCACTCCTCATCCCGGAGAGTTTGACCGTCTTGCAGGTAAATCGGATACAGTTAAGGCCCGGTTGGAAAAACAGATTGAGTTTTCGCAGAAACATAACTGTATTGTGGTCCTGAAAGGTGCTCATACATCCGTAGCAGCACCCTCAGGTGAGGTCTGGTTTAACAGCACAGGTAATCCCGGAATGGCTACCGCAGGAAGCGGGGATGTGTTGACAGGGATGATACTCTCTCTTCTTGCACAGCAATATAATCCGGTTGATGCAGCAATAGCAGGTGTTTACCTGCATGGCCTTGCAGGTGATATTGCTGCAGAAAGATCATGCTACGAATCAGTTATTGCCTCCGATATAATTGACAGCATTCCGGATGCATTCAGGAGAATAAGAGAGGAGAACTGACGTTAAGTTAAGGTTGAGGTTAAGGTTGAGGTTGAGGTTGAGTGGCGAGCAGAGGCTCCCCTCCTGGGAGGGG
>CAZWUB010000128.1:0-1311 GCA_964637415.1 uncultured Rikenellaceae bacterium | reverse complement strand
AAATACGAATTATATGAACAGAAAATTGCTGATTCCGTTGTTTGCAGCTATTATGATTAGTACATCTTCCTGTTTTCTTACAAAGAGCAAGGTGAGTCAATCTACGACTGTAACACATCTTACTGATACACTTGCACTCAGGGACGGAAGTCTGGTCTATGCCCTGCCAAGGACTATTTTTACGATCAGAGTTGAATTTGAGCGTACTATAGAAATTCCCGGGCCTTATGCACGCTATGCCGGTGAACTGCTCGGACTTGATAATGTTATTCAAAGCGAAGGAGAAAGCTGGTTGATCAAAAGAGTTTCGGTTAGCTCTCATGAAGAAGCTGATCCTTCGGAATTCTATGTGATAGAAAGCAATACGTTGATGAAGTCAAATGTTCTTGCTCTCAGGAAGGAAGGATTGATCCTGGATCTGAATCCTGAGTCCCAGATAGGTCCAAATGGCATTGAATCGGGAAAGGATGCAGATATTGACCTTTTCAGATCTTATGATCTTGGTTCTGACGAATATTACAGGGTTCAGACCGATACCGTTTTCAGGCGGGTAAGTGTTGAAGAACAATTCATAAGGATCCCATATATTGTTGAACAGAAAAAGAAACTGTCAGATGCCCAGCTTGCTGAAAGAGCGGCCAGGAGGTTAATGGAACTGCGTGACGGGAAATTTCTGATCCTTACAGGTGAAGCGAATGTGTTCCCACAAAGTGAGGCTGCAATAAACGAAATCAACAGGATGGAAAAGGAACTCACTGAGTTATTTGCCGGAAAGACCTTCAGGGATACAAGGACATTCACTTACAACATTTCACCGGATAAAGCAATGATTGATACTCCGATTACTGTTTTCAGGTTTTCTGAGGTTACAGGTCCGGAGGAGGAAACTGCTGAAAATGGCATACCCGTAATGCTGGAACTCATACCCGAAAAGAAAACCAAAGATCTGTCGGTAATAACCAGAACACGCACAGAGCCGGGAGTACCAGTTACCGATAAGCTATACTACAGAATACCTGATATAGTAAATGTAGCAGTAAAAATGGGGGATGAACAGCTATACAGCTCGAGGAAAATGATTTACCAGTTCGGTGAGGTAATGCAGCTGCCTGCAAACTATATAATAGGAAAGTAATTTACACCCCCCTGACCCATAACCATCAACTGAAGGATTTTTAGTGACAAAATCTTTTGAATATAAACTTAGGTTGACGGCCATGCTCTCAGGGGGGATTCGTCCAGGTAACTCTGTTCAGCACTCCAAACTCCAAACTCCAAACTCCAAACTCCAAACTCCAAACTCCAAACTCC
>CAZWUB010000127.1:4864-10637 GCA_964637415.1 uncultured Rikenellaceae bacterium | reverse complement strand
AGAAGGATCATCAATTTCAGATCGGCAACATCCTTCTTTTTCGGAGGATTTGCAGAGATCCTGCCGGAAACCTGGACATCACTTGTCAATGCAATAGGAATAACCGCAATAGGATGGATCTTTCTGTATTTCCTGTATAAAAAGAAGATATTCCTGAAGGTTTAATATATTATGGATCATGAAAAAAAGTCTGCTTACTCTAATCCTGTTATTGACTGTGCTGAATCAGGCTCCGGCGCAGTATACAACCCTTAATGCCCATTCCCACAATGATTACGTGAATGATATTCCATTCCGTCTGGCTTATGATAATCACTTCGGATCAATCGAGGCGGATATCTGGGCACTCGACGGTGAGTTATATGTCGCACACAACAAAAATGAAATACAAACTGCCAGGACTCTGGATGCACTTTACATTCAACCTGTTGTAAGAATTTTCAGACAAAATGGAGGTAAAGCCTGGAAAGATCATCCGGGTACATTCCAGATTCTTATTGATCTTAAAACACCTGTTCAACCTACACTTGCGATCTTGATTGAAAAACTGCAACCTTATCCTGATGTTTTCGATCCTGATGTTAATCCGGATGCCGTCCGGATTGTACTCTCGGGGAACAGGCCTGAACCTGCAGAGTTCACTGATTATCCTGGATATATATGGTTTGATGGCCTGTTGGACCGTAAGTATAATGATGAAGAGTTGAAAAGGGTCCCTCTGTTCAGTGAGAATCTGAGGAAATTCACTTCATGGAACGGAGAAGGCGATATCATTGATAAGGAAAAGCTGCGCATCCGGGAGGTAATTGATTCAGTTCATGAACTGAATAATAAGATCCGCTTCTGGAATGCACCTGATAACCCAAACGCATGGGAGATCCTGATGAAGTTAGGAGTCGATTATATAAATACGGATAAGATAACTGAACTGGCTGGATACCTGAAAAGATCCGACTGATCAGTTACCTTTTTTTATAAGATATAAGGAAATCTGTTGGTGTCATTTGCATTATCTTCCTGAACTGCATATTGAAATGCGACAGGTTATTAAACCCGCTCCGGAAACAGGCATCTGATATTGATGTATTCTCTTCTATCAATAATTTGCAGGCATGACCTACCCTCATTTCATTAAGGAAGGAAAACAAAGTTTTACCTGAATGTTTCTTAAAATACCTGCACAGAGCTGTCGGAGTCATATTAACAATGTTACATATGTCTTTAAGAGAAATAATACCGGTAAAATTGTTTACAAGAAATTCGTGCACCTTGTTGAACCTGCTGAAATCCCAGGTGTTTATAATCTTTGAATAACCGACACTGGCATGAAACCTGAATTCGGAGGCCCGGGCCATCATATCAAGCAGAATTATAAGTTCAGTTATCCTTTTAACGCCTTCAATCCTGAATATCTTAATCATTTGTCTGCCAAGCATTTCAGTGCTGCTGCCCTGGAACTGAATCCCTCTGCCTGACCTTTCCAACAGATCCCTGATGGAGCTCATTTCCGGTATATTGATAAAATTAGTATCAAAAATCTCTTTCCTGAACTGTATTATCAGCGCCTTAATCCCATCAGAGGATTTTGCCCGGAGATATTCCTCATCACTCTTCCACCAGTGCGGAACATTTTCACCAATAATACTTATGGCACCGTTTTTAAAGTGGTTTATGCTGTCGCCGATATAACTGGTACCAGTACTTTTACAAACATAAAGGATCTCAATCTCGGGATGGAAATGCCAGGGTACAGTGAAATGAGGTTTCTCCTCATCGAAAAAAATAACCGACTGGTCGGGTGAAGGAACTAACTTTTGATAAAATGGTTTCACCGCTTAAAGTTACAACATTACTAACAACTTGATTACAGAAAACAGCAAAATAAGCTAAAATACCATTACTAAAGGATAAATTCCATTAATGAAATAAATTAAATATCAAATAACTTTAATGCTGATTCAACCCATTATTTTCGGTAATAAAATACGTTGACTTAAGCGCATTATTTAATTGTTATTCAATATTATACTAAAATCACGCCCTCCTAAATACGAGATTATCAGAATATTTACAAACTAATAAATGAACCAAAATCCAAGTTATGAAAAATGAAACAGTAGTATCCTGCTTTCAGAATGAAAGTATCAGGAATACATTGAACAAGATCAGGCTGATCCTGATTATCATCACAGGTATGATGATCAGTATCCCGGCAATGGCCGGGGATCCATTAAAAGACGGACCGGACCCGGTTCTTCAGCAGACAAAAGAGATCAGCGGTTCGGTCAAAGATAACCTGGGACTCCCCCTTCAGGGTGTCTCAATAGTTGTGAAAGGTTCAACAACCGGAACTATTTCTGATGCAGGAGGTCTTTTCAGACTTTCTGTTCCGGCAGATTCCCGGACACTTGTTTTCTCCTTCATCGGGATGAAAACCCAGGAAATCGAGATAGGAAGCCAGACAACATTCAATGTTGTACTTGTTGAAGACTCTTACCTTGTTGATGAAGTTGTTGTTGTCGGTTATGGAAGAACGGCAAAAAAAGATCTCACAGGGGCTGTAACGGTTGTAGAATCAGAAGATATGAACAGAGGGGTTTATTCATCGCCCACTCAGATGCTTCAGGGTAAGGTGCCCGGACTGAATATTACAAGGAGCGGTGATCCGTCGGGAAGCGCATCAATAACCCTGCGTGGTCCCTCGACACTCAGGACAGGCGCTGCAATGGAACCCTTCTATGTTATTGATGGTGTTCCGGGAGCATCAATAGATGCAGTCGCTCCGGATGATATAGTAAGCATCAATATTATGAGAGATGCATCTTCAACAGCTATTTATGGTTCACGCGCCGCAAACGGGATCATTCTTATTACTACAAGAAGGGCAAAAACAAATGAATCCTATTTTACTTATAACGGATATGCTGCAGCCGAGACGGTTTCAAACCGGATCGAAATGCTATCAGCTGAAGAACTACGGACCTTCCTTACAGCAATAAGTAAAACCCCACTTGACGAAGACGGGTCGAGCACCGACTGGCAGGATGAAGTGATGAGAACCGGTATTTCCCATAATCATAACTTCTCGTTTGGAAATTCATCCGAAAATACAAGATACAGTGCAAGCATTAACTACCTTAATAACCAGGGGATAATAAAAACAAGTTCAATGGATCGTCTTACTGCCCGAATCAGTGTGGAACAACAGGCCATAGACGACCGGGTAACCCTTGGACTGAACCTGTCAAATACTGAAACTAACCAGCATGTAATTCGTCAGGAACTGTTTGCGAATATGCTGAAATACCTCCCGACAATCGGTATTTACAATCCTGACGGAACATATTACCAGAATACACAGAACAGTAACTACCACAATCCGGTGGCAATTCTGGATAATGACCTTGATGACAGGAAAATAAGCAATCTTCTTGCAAACATGACATTAAAAGTCAATATATTAAAAGGACTTACTTATGATGCAAGCGCTTCGTACCAGAATACTGATATCAAACGGAATGTATATGACAAACAGGCCTCCACACTTAAAATAGGATCGAACGGGTTTGCACTTCGTTCTGAATATGCTAACCGGAAAACACTGTTCGAAAATTATCTTACTTATGAAAATCTCTTTGGAAAGCACTCAGTCAAGATACTTGCGGGGTACTCATGGCAGCAGGACAAGCTGAACGACGGGTTCCAGGCTGCCAATGCAAATTTTGTGACAGACGATCTTTTATATAACAACCTTTCACTTGGCAGTTCGCCGGACAAGGTAACCACTGATGAACGTTTCGGGACTGCCACAATTCAGACATTAAGGATCATTTCCGCGTATTCACGTCTCAATTATCAGTTTGCTGACCGTTACCTTCTGCAGGCAACAATAAGGCGTGACGGATCGTCTGCATTTGGTGAAAATAACAGGTGGGGTACATTCCCGGCCGTATCTGTGGGATGGAGGATCACCAACGAAGCTTTCATGCAGAATCAGAAATTGTTCAGCGATCTGAAGCTTCGTATCGGTTATGGTATCAGCGGGAACTCTCTCGGCTTCGATCCGATGATCTCAAAACTGAAATACGGACTTACGGGCATTACTTATATAAATGGAGAGCAGGTGCAGTCGATAGGTGTTACCCAGAATGAAAATGCCAACCTTAAATGGGAATCAACGGCAATGTCAAATATCGGGATCGACTTTGCTTTCCTAAAAGGCAGAATTACAGGTACCCTGGAAGTTTATGACAAGGAAACAAAGGATCTGATCTGGTATTACCCTGTAAAGGTCCCTCCCTACCTTTATCCTTATCTGTGGGCAAATGTCGGAGAGATCAGCAACAAAGGGATCGAATTCCAGATTGATGCCACACCGGTAAGGACAAATGATTTCCAATGGACAACATCTTTCAACATATCCTCTAATAAAAACGAGGTGAAATCACTTTCGAACGATCAGTTTGAGACTCCTGAAATCGGAATCAGAACAGCTTCCATTGGAGGTAAAGGACAGTCAGGGAATCCCACCCAGGTCATTATGGAAGGACAACCCCTTGGCACTTTCTTCCTGAGGCAGTGGGCAGGAAGGGATGAAAGCGGCGTTTCATTGTTCTATGCAGCCAATGGCGACAAACTAAGGGTTGTAACCGTTGATGATTTCGCTATTTGCGGTTCTGCTCAACCTAAGTTCCTGTTCGGATGGAATAACAGTTTTGCTTTCAGGAATTTTGATCTGAGCTTTTTCTTCAGAGGTGTTGCAGGTAACAAGGTCCTGAACGGAACCCTTGCCGGACTGAATGATGTTAACTATGCAGCAAGCAACAATATTCCAAAATGGTCACTCAGGGAACCTGTTGGCGACATTAACTCATTTTACTACTCTGACCGTTTCCTTGAAAGTGGTTCGTATGCAAGACTTGACAATGCTACTCTTGGTTATACAATCGACCTTTCAAGGCTCAGGATCAAAAGCGCCCGCCTTTATATAACCGGGAACAACGTTTTCGTCCTTACCGGTTACGAGGGTGTTGACCCTGAAATCAATATGGGAGGTATTGAACCAGGTATCGACAATAACAATTTTTATCCTAAAACCCGTTCATTCATGCTGGGTTTAAATCTTAATTTCTGATCCGAATTCCGAAATGAATAATAATATTATATATATGAAAATGAAGAAATTTTATATACAGCATCTGATTCCGGTTGCCTTATCTTCGGCCATGATATTCAGCGCCTGTACCGATCTTGATATAGATGTGGAATCAGAACTAACTCCTGAGAACTTTCCCACACAACCGGAACATTTTGAAGCGGCCAAGGGTCCTATTTATTCCAATTTACCCAGCTCTTATGCAATTGATTACTGGAGGTTGCAATCATTGCCAACTGATGAAGTCCTTATTCCTGCCCGTGGAGGCAACTGGGATGATGGCGGAATTTACAGGGAACTTCACAAACATACATGGACAAAAGATCATTCGATAGTCAGGGGGATATGGCAATACGGATTCAGGGGAATAAGCTCCTGCAACCAGATTCTGACAATGTTCGATAATGTTCCTGAAGGTGATCTGAGGAACAAACAATTTGCTGAAATAAGAATGATGAGAGCTTTCTATTATTTCCTTATGCTCGATAATTTCGGTAATGTTCCTATCCTTGAAAAATTCGGTGATGATACACCTACATCTTCCCGTGCCGAAGTCTTTGCATTTATCGAAAGTGAAATCCTTGATATTTTACCTTATCTCCCGACAGCAAAAGATGC
>CAZWUB010000127.1:0-4764 GCA_964637415.1 uncultured Rikenellaceae bacterium | reverse complement strand
CCGGGAGATGTAAGAAATACAACATGGCTTATCGGACCTCAGTTCAATAATGACGGATCGCCTATTACTGTAAAAACAACGTATATTAAGCTTGATGAAACTTATACCGGTCCTCCAAGGGATACAGTCTGGCAGCTTAACTTTACAAGGGAAATCTGGCTTCGTGGTGATCCGCTGAAAATGGATACCGGTAATGACTGGCTTGCTCAATATATGGGAGCCCGGTCAATCAAATTCTATCCAGACAAGAACTGGGATCCTGTAAGTCGCAGCGACAATCATGATTTCCCGGTGTTCAGATATGCCGATATCCTGATGATGAAAGCAGAAGCAATCCTTCAGGGTGCTTCCGCAACAGAGGGTGATACCCCGATGTCACTTGTCAACCAGATACGTAATCGTGCCAAAGCACCTCTGTTCGAAACAGATCCGACTCTTGCGGAACTGCTCGACGAACGTGCCAGGGAATTTATATGGGAAGCCTGGAGGCGCAATGATATGATACGTTTTGGTATTTACAAGGATAAATGTCTCTTCAAGGACACGGAAAGCGAGAAATACCGTGAATTATTTCCCGTACCGGCAAGCCAGATGAACCTTAATCCAAAGCTGGTTCAGAATCCGGGATACTAAAAAGACATTTTGCAGGCGTACAGAAAGTTTTGAGAAATAATAAATTTTATTATCTTCCGCACCATTGAGAAGATGCAGTGAGAAATCCTTTGTGTCCTTTAGTGATTTCCTTAATGCTCTTCGTGGTTAAATTAAAAGAATTCTTTATATGAAGGAATTTACAACAATCGACTGGATCGTATCAATAACATATGCAACTCTGATTGTTACTGTCGGATTATGGGTCTCCCGAAGAAAAAAGGGAGTTGAAAGGACCTCCCAGGATTATTTTCTCGCCAGCCGCTCATTACCCTGGTGGGCTATCGGATCAACACTTCTTGCTGCAAATATTTCTGCCGAACATTTTATTGCAATGTCGGGCTCAGGATATGCGATCGGTCTTGCAATCGCTGCATATGAATGGATCGCAGCAATATCCCTGCTTTTTGTGGCGAAGTATTTCCTGCCTGTATTCATTAGCAAGGGAATATCCACAATGCCCCAGTTTCTTTCGCAGAGATACGACAGGAAGGTAAGTACCTGCTTCGCTGTATTCTGGGTCCTGGTGTACATTTTCGTAAATATGACCTCTGTGATCTACCTTGGAGCCCTGGCCATGGAAAGGATAATTGGCGTTCCCCTGGTTTACGGAGTAATAGGATTTGCAGCTTTTTCAGCATTATACTCTCTCTGGGGAGGGATGAAAGCAGTGGCCTGGACAGATGTCATCAATGTCGCCGTTCTTGTTCTTGGCGGTCTTGTCACAACAGCGCTTGCACTTAATGCAGTGGGCGATGGTAACGGAGTTTTTGCTGGTATGGCACAACTTGTGGAAAAGGTACCTCAAAAATTCCACATGATAATTGAAAAAGGTACTCTGTTCGCTCCCGATGGAAAAGGAGGATTAAAAGACGCCTTCTCGGATCTTCCGGGACTCGGAGTCATTCTCGGATCAATGTGGCTTACGAACCTCAGCTTCTGGGGATTCAATCAGTTTATCATCCAGAGGGGACTTGCAGGCAAGAGCCTTAAAGAGGCTCAGCTGGGGGTTGTATTTGCAAGTTATCTGAAGCTCCTTATTCCCCTGCTGGTTGTAATCCCGGGTATTTCGGTATTTGCACTCGGCGCTGACCTTGGAAAATCCGACGAGGCTTATCCCTGGCTGATAAGAAACATTATTCCTGTCGGGATAACGGGACTATCATTTGCGGCAATAGCAGCTGCCGCTGTCTCTTCAATAAGTTCAATTGTGAACAGCACCTCAACAGTCTTCACAATGGATATTTATAAAGCTTTTATAAATAAGAACGCCACAGAAAAACAACTTGTCAGGACCGGTACAATAGTCGCCTTTGTCGCATTACTCACAGCAACAATTATTGCACCCAGGCTCAGTACGCTTGACCAGGCATACCAGTATATACAGGAATATACGGGCTTTATATATCCCGGAGAATTCCTCATCTTTTTCTGCGGACTGTTCTGGAGAAAAGCCTCTTCCAAAGCTGCCTTATGGGTAGCCTTGCTCACTATACCCATGGGACTGGGAATGAAGATCATATTCCCTGAAATGCCTTTTGTCCTTCGTATCGGATACGTATTTATAATTCTGTCATTCGTCATGGTCGGGGGTAGTCTTCTCGATAAAAGCCATAATGCCGATAACGTTACTGATCTATCATCCGGAAAGAAAACTGCGGACCTTGGAATAAAGCTGATGGCCGGTGCTATGCTTACCGGGATTATTGCAGCATTTTTTGTTTATCCCCTGAGAACCTTTGCCCTGGAATCAGTTTATGTCCTTGTCTTTATGGTCATCCTTCTTGGCCTGATACTCGTATTTAATAATAAACTCAAAAAAATGGATACAAAAGCAATACTGATCCCCAAAGGATTGTTTAAAACATCAGCAACCTTTAATATTGCTGCAATTGGAGTTTGCGGAATCCTTGCGATCCTTTACTGGTTCTTCTGGTAATTATAATATCAACGAAATATAAACAACATGGAAGCAAAATCAACAGATAATAGAATTTATAAAAGCATCTTATATGAAATGACGCAGACCACGCCAACAGCTCTGTGGAATGATTCCAGCTCAATTGAAGAACTGACCTGGTCCATTGGTCAGGGGGCAGTAGGTGCAACCTGCAATCCGGTTATTGTTTGCACTGTACTTAAGCAGGAATGGGATCTCTGGAAGGACAGAATACCTCAGATAATCAATGAAAATCCATCTGCTTCTGAAGATGATGTGGCCTGGAAACTGATTGAGGAGATGTCGGTAAAAGCTGCGGTGCTCCTGAAACCGATCTTCGACAGGGAAAAGGGTAAAAACGGCCGTTTATCAATTCAGACAGATCCGAGACTTTACCGTGATCCAAAAAGGATCCTGGCCCAGGCAGAACACTTCAGCAGTCTTGCACCAAACATGATTGTAAAAATCCCCGTCACCAAAGCCGGAGTTGAAGCTATCGAGGAGGCAACATACAGGGGGATCAGCATCAATGCTACAGTGAGTTTTACCCTTCCCCAGGCAATTGCCGTGGCCGAAGCCGTGGAACGTGGACTTACAAGACGTGAGAAGGATGGTAAGGACATCAGCACTATGGGTCCTGTTTGCACTCTGATGGTTGGAAGGCTTGACGACTGGCTGAAAGTTGTGACTGAAAAGGAAAATATCATTCCAAATCCTCACATACTCGACTGGGCCGGTGTTGCTGTAATGAAAAAAGCATACCGGATATATAGGGAAAGAGGTTACAGACTTAGGCTCCTCAGCGCTGCCTTCAGAAATCATCTTCACTGGTCGGAATTTATCGGAGGCGATGTAGTGATATCACCCCCATACCTGTGGCAGAAAAGATATAACGCATCAGATGTGACAGTGGAAAACCGTATTGATAAACCGGTTGATCCGGATATCATTGCCGAACTCGAAAAGAAATACGTCGACTTCAGGCGCGCTTACAATGAGAACGGGATGAAACCTGAAGAATTCGACGGATTCGGAGCAACAGTAAAAACTCTCCGGCAATTCAGCCAGGCTACTACTGATTTAATCCAGATCATCCGGGATATAATGCTGAAATAACACCTTTAATCGCAATGGATTGATATTTAATGATTAATTTGTTAAATAAATTTAATGAAAACTATAAATCTAACTGTCGGTCAGGCAATAGTACGATTCCTTAAGAATCAGTACGTGGAACTTGATGGCAAGCAGAATCCCTTCTTTGCAGGCTGTCTGGGAATATTCGGTCATGGCATTGTTGCAGGTGTCGGAGAGGGATTACTTGAGAATCCCGATTTCAGGTATTATATGACACGAAACGAGCAGGCTTCAGTCCACATTGCAACAGCATATGCGAAAATGAAGAACCGTCTGGGAACCTTTGCCTGCATATCATCTATCGGTCCCGGAGCAACAAATATGATAACCGGAGCAGCTTGCGCCACAATTAACAGGTTACCCGTGCTGATTATCCCCGGAGACATATTTGCAACAAGAAATGTGGCCCCGGTTTTACAGCAGCTGGAATCGTCTCAATCTCAGGACATATCTGTAAATGACTGCTTCAAACCGGTATCAAAATACTGGGACAGGATAAACAGAGCTGAGCAGTTAATTACTTCCCTGCCTGAAGTAATGCGTGTTCTGACCTCCCCTTCTGAAACAGGCGCCGTTACACTTGCAATGCCCCAGGACGTTCAGGCAGAAGCATTTGATTTCCCCGAAGAGCTTTTCAGAAAAAGAGTCTGGAAAATACCCCGCCCGCGACCCGATTCAGATTTGCTTAAGGAAGCTGTAAAAATCATAAAAGCTTCAAGAAAACCTGTGATAATTGCAGGAGGCGGGGTAATTTACAGTCAGGCAACCGGGGCGCTTAAGAAATTCGTTGAAAAAACGGGTATACCGGTCACGGAGACATTTGCAGGGAAAGGTTCATTACCCTTTGACAATCCTTTAAATCTTGGAGCAGCAGGAGCAACCGGAACACCGGGTGCAAATAAATTTATGTCCGAAGCAGATCTTATAATAGGTATTGGAACCCGTTACAGCGATTTTACAACTGCATCAAAAACTGCATTCCAGGATCCTGCTGTAAAATTCATAAACATTAATGTGGCCGATTTCGATTCACACAA
>CAZWUB010000126.1:8841-10681 GCA_964637415.1 uncultured Rikenellaceae bacterium | reverse complement strand
TACAGCTGATAAAAGCAGGAGTGGGTGGGAAGCATTCTGGAACTCCGGCGGTGCAGTTGATTTTTCAGAATGTACCGATCCGAGGGCTTTTGAGCTTGAAAGGAGGGTCGTCCTGTCACAGTATCTGACAAAGATCCAGTGCAGCGGTTCCCTCCCGCCTGCAGAAACCGGACTTACATATAACAGCTGGTATGGAAAATTCCACCTTGAAATGCACTGGTGGCACGGGGTCCATTTTGCATTGTGGCAGAGAGAAGATGTTCTGGCCCGTCAGATGAATTATTATTTTGATATTTTCGATAATGCACGTGAAACCGCTCAAAGGCAGGGTTATAAAGGCGCCAGATGGCCGAAAATGACAAGTCCCGACGGCCGTGATAGCCCGAGCGGAGTGGGGACCTTCCTTATCTGGCAGCAACCTCATCCGATATTTTATGCGGAACTTCTTTATAAGAACGCGGATAACCGGGAGGGTGTATTGGATAATTATAAGGATATTGTTTTTGAATCGGCTGATTTCATGGCATCTTATGCCTGGTATGATGAGGCCGGTGACCGTTATGTACTCGGACCCATTCTTATCCCTGCCCAGGAGAGTCTGAGGAAGGAGACAACAATCAATCCTGCTTTCGAGCTGGTTTACTGGCACTGGGGATTGAAGACTGCTATTGAATGGAAGAAAAGACTTGGACTTGAAGTTCCTGAACTGTGGAAAGAAGTTTCAGAAAAAATATCGGAACCGGCAGTTCAGGATGGCATTTATCTATGTTCAGAGGATACAAAAGATTCCTATACAAATCCAAGGTATATGAGCGACCATCCCATTGTATCGGGAATGAAGGGCGTGATGCCTGAGACAGACCTGGTTAATAATTTAATTCTCGGACATTCGCTTGATACTATAATGAAGAAATGGAACTGGCCATCGACGTGGGGATGGGATTTCCCGATGCTTGCAATGTCGGCAGCAGCTATAGGAAGAGGAGAACAGGCTATAGATTTCCTGATGATGGAGGCGCCCAAAAACAGGTATCTGCTTAACGGACATAATTATCAGAACCCGAGACTGGCAATTTACCTTCCCGGAAACGGCGGATTGCTGACAGCTGTTGCGAAAATGTGCGTTTACGGACAGTTTCCTCATAACGGAAAATGGAAGGTGAGATGGGAGAAGCTTAATGAATATGTTGACTGAAATAATCTTAATAATCATAAAAAATGCAAAACCGCTTATTTTCAAAATACCTACTGGCAATTTCAATTGCCCTCATTCCGGCATCATTGATCTCCCAGACAACAAGTGACGGTTCTATGCCGCAGTACTATTTTCAGGACTTCGCGGAGGCAAAGATCATAATGAAGAACGGACAGGTTCAGACACCAACTCTGAACTATAATACGGTTACTGAAAAAATGGTTTTCATCAGGGATGGTAAGTATTATGATATAGCCAATCCGGAAATGGTGGATACTGTGATTATAAGGGATGTGAAATTCGTTCCTGTCGGCAAAGCTTTCTATGAAGTACTTATCGGGACGGAACCTGCACTCCTGCTTCAGTATAAAGGTGAAGTCCTTCCTGCAGGCAAACCTGTCGGATATGGAGGAACATCCCAACTGGCGGCAAGTACTTACCTCAGCAGTGTTGATCTCTCCGGCGGACGGTATAATCTGCCTCTGCCATCAGATTATATTGTAAAAACAGAGCCAAAATACTGGATCAGGAAGGATGGCGGGATGGTCAGCTTCATAAATGAAAAGCAATTTCTTGGCCTTTTCCCGGAAAAATCAGACAAGCTCAGGGATTTCATCAAAAAGAACCGTATCAAAATTGACAGGA
>CAZWUB010000126.1:4996-8741 GCA_964637415.1 uncultured Rikenellaceae bacterium | reverse complement strand
GAACAGGAAGCAAATAAATGCATTGAAAAAGCGGGGAATATGAAGGATCATCTTTCCCATGCAAAAGCTCTTATTTTCCTGGGAAAATATTATCACCACACTGGTTCTTTTGCAGAAAGTGTTGATTTTTACGCAAAATGTATTCACCTGGCAAAAGATAAAAAGCTTAAAGGGATTATTCCTGCATGCTATAACGGGCAGGCCAGGGTGATGAAAACGGTAGGCGATCTTAAAGGGGAAAGTCAATACTATGAATTACAGGCTGAGGCTGCTCTGGCTGAAAATGCCCTAAGATATGCAATGGATGCCTGGTGCAGTAATGGCAGTTTATTTCTTGAAAAAATGAGGGATGTCCGAAAAGCCGATTCACTGCTTAAAAAATGCCTGAATATGTCACTGGAAAAGAAAGACAGTGTTTTCACGGCATTTTCATCAGCCCAACTCGGATGGAACTTCTACATGGAAAAGATGTTTGATTCTTCCGTGTATTATTATAACAAATCCATCGATTACAGTCTTCTTTCAAAACAATACTCTTCAGCAGCCAATTCCCTCGGAAATTTAGGTACAATAAACCGCGACCTGGGGAATTATAATAAGGCAGTCGGCTACTACGGGAAAGCTATTGAGCAGGCGAAAATTGTAAATGACTGGTATAATTTACAATGGGTTTATCTGGATATGAGCAATATGTACCTGAGCCTGGGGGACACTTCAAATGCCTATTTAAATTTTGTTCTCCATAAGAAATTCAGCGACGACTGGATTAAAACTGAAACTGCAAAAGGTATGACTGAAGCCAGGATAAAGTATGAAGTTGATACTCATAATAAGGAGGTTGATCTGCTTTCACTGAGACTTAAGAATAATCGTATCCTTAATGTCGGTTTTGGCGGGTTGGTCGTGCTGATAATTGCTATAGGCTATCTTATCCTGAGGGGTTACAGACTCAGAGACAGGCAGCGGATAACTGAAATGAATCATAAAATTTCTGAACTGACACAGGCAAACCTGAGGCAGCAGATGAATCCTCATTTCATATTCAATACCCTCAATTCAATTCAATATTACATGTACCAGAACGACAAGCTGGCTACAAATACATATCTGACGAAATTTTCAAGCCTGATGCGGAAGATACTGGATAATTCTGCCAATACATCAATACCACTCAGGGATGAACTTGATGCACTCACGCTTTATCTCGATCTGGAACGGCTGCGATTCAAAGATAAATTCAGTTACGAAATTTCAGTTGATGAAGAAATAGATCCTCTTCTATATAAAGTACCTACAATGCTTATTCAGCCATATGTCGAGAATTCAATCTGCCACGGACTTATGCCGAAGGATGAAAAGGGGATTGTTAAAATTGATATGAAACTTGAAGAGGATCATATTATATGTACAATTGAGGATAATGGAATAGGACGACAGGCTGCACAGGAAAGAAAAAAAATGAAATCCCCGAATCATAACTCAATTGGTACCCGGATCGTCTCATCAAGGCTTGATCTTGTAAACTCCCTTTACGGAACCAGCTTACATACTGTTTATACAGATCTTAAAAACGATAAAGGAGAATCTGACGGTACCCGCGTAGAGATCCATATACCAATAATGACATGATCAAAAAACTTAAGGCAGTAATCGTTGATGATGAGCCCAATGCAGTCGATTTTATCTTTTCAATTATCGGGGAATATTGTCCTGAACTTGAAGTGACAGGCAAAGCTTATGATGTGCCGGAAGGAATAAGTGTAATTAAGGAGAAGAAACCCGATCTGGTCTTCCTGGATGTAGAAATGCCTAACGGAACAGGTTTTGATCTTCTTACTCATTTCCCTGAAAAGGATTTTGATGTTGTATTTATAACTGCTTTTAATCATTATGCGATCAAAGCAATAAAGTTCAGTGCTGTTGACTATATACTTAAGCCAATCAATATTAAGGAATTCATTGAATCGGTACGAAAGGTTGTTGACAAGAGGTCAGAAAGCAGGACTCACAATAATGATAACCTTAAGGCCCTTATGGAGAATCTCAGGACAGGTTCACCGTCAAGACTGGCAATCCCGACAGCAGACGGAATGGAGTATCTGAATCCTAAAGATATCCTCAGGATAGAGGCTGACAGGAGTTATTCATGGTTTTTTCTTACAGGGAACCGGAAAATACTTGTCTCGAAACATCTCAAGGAATTTCAGGATATTCTCGATGAACGTTATTTCTTCCGTCCACATAATTCTTTTCTTATAAACCTTAAATATGTCAGGAAATATGTCCGGAAGGAGGGAGGATATATCGAAATGCTTGATGGAGCACAGATACCGGTTTCACGGAACAGGAAGGATCTCTTCCTCGCTCATATGTCAAGATTTAAAGGATGATCCTGCAGGACAGCAGGAACAGGTTGACAGAATAATCGCAAACAGAAATGAAAAAGGGGCCTGAAACGGCCCCTTTTAATTCAAAACCTGAAACGTTGGCTGAACAGCCTGAAGAAGAGTTTACTTCTTTTCTGCAATCATGCTTTCATCGGGGTTAAGAAGGAAGGGGAAGAATGCAGCAATCGTACGGGTTGCATCAAGTTCGGCTATCTGTCCGGGGCCGAGAACCTTCTGGTGAAAATATTCAACCCTGTTAAGTCCTGCATCATCAGTCTTGTAACCTTCAGACTCAAGAGATTTGTCGAGTCTTTCAACCCCGAAATAATGAGGATTACATACATACTGAACTGAAAGCTTGTCAGATAATACTACAAACTTTTTACAGTTCTTTTCTTTGCAAACAATCACGGTCACATCCATCGGGCTGTTTTCATAGCTGATGGCATAGGCTTTACAATCTTCTCCCTTCAACTGGACAGCATTGTCAGTTGTCTGAACCTTGTAATCTCCCAGGGCTGAGTAAGTTTTTCCCTCGGCTACGACTTTCTGTCCCAAAGAAACAGCGCTGATCGCTAAAACAAGCATTGCGAATAAAATCATTCTTTTCATGGCTTAATTAATTAATGATGGTTTAAAAATTCTTTTACTGTCTGTTTGTCCAAATTCTTTTCCATTTGCGAAGTCTTAATTTTAATCTTCACATCGAAAGTATGACATATAGTAATACATGAAAAGACCAATTCAACCGTTTGCAGGTTTCAGTTAACGGATGGCAGGGTTACATAAGTCTGGAGTAAGAAGAAGGAAGCAGGAAGAAGGAGGTAATCAGTAATCGGTATTCGGTAATCGGTCAAAAAGCAGGAAGAAGGCCCCCTCCTGACCGATGTCAGTCGGGCAGGGAAGTCAGAAGTCAGTAGTCCGGAGTCAGAAGTCAGAAGTCCGGAGCCCGAAGTCAGAAGTCCGGAGCCCGAAGACTGAAGGCTGACGACTTACTACTTACGACTTACGACAAAATAGTTTCTGTGTTATTTCAGCATTGTGTTCCCGGAGATGACCGGGGCAGTCTGGTCATCTGTGGTCACACCTGCCGGGAGTTCTGTTATTTTAAGATTACGGAAATGAATTTCGGCGCCTTCGGATTCAAGGCAGATATATCCCTTTTTTTGTGTTGACTGGCTTATCCCGTTGACGAATTTGCCATTTACGGATAGCTTTATAACACCGTCGACACAGATAACATCATAAACATTCCATTCACCTTTACCCTTGCATCTGTTCTCAACCGACTTGCTTCTTGTTCCCCTCGGATTATCAGGAGTAGTTTTTACACCTCCGACGCCGAAAAGCTCACCGTG
>CAZWUB010000126.1:0-4896 GCA_964637415.1 uncultured Rikenellaceae bacterium | reverse complement strand
AACACTCTTACCTGAAATGGCCGGTGTAACATCTTTCAGGATCACTGTTTTTCCAAATGTTACCGGGGATTGCTGAGACCAGGAATCAATACTGACTGACATCAGAAGTATGAGTGATATCAGACCGGATAATGCTGTAAAGAAAGATTTCATGGGTAACTGTTATAAATGTTATAATGAAAGTAACCAAACCAGTCAATAAAAATACTTAAATTAGTATACTTACCAAACACTTTGAATCGCATTTGTAAGCTTAACCCGAATAGTTCAAGTACTTTGTGCTCTTTGTGCTTACCTTTGTGTCCTTTGTGGTTAAGTGAATTGTAAGTCATGCATCGGAATATATAACATTATAAATTAATATATTATGAAGAAATTGAGCAGTTTACTTTTTCTCAATATATGGTTATTTACGAGTGTTGCTGCAAGGGATATTACCTGGACAACATCAGGATTTAAAATGAGCCTGAACGATAAAGGTTTTATAACAAGTATTTACGACCTGGCCAGTAAAAAAGAATATCTCCCTGCAGGTAGCAATGTTCCGCTTCTTGGCATCCGCTGCAATGGGGAGTTTGAAAATCCGGCACAATTGAAAAACAAAGGAAACGAGCTGACACTTACATATGAAAAAAATAAGGTTTCTGTCAGGCTACTGGTAGTTTCCAGACCCGGGTATCTGACCTTTGAACTTACTGAAATAAGTCCTTCAGAAAAGGTCGAACTTGTTATCTGGGGGCCATATCCCACAACGATAAGTGAAACAATAGGAGAGTGTGTGGGTGTAGTCCGTAATAATGAATTTGCTTTTGGGATACAGGCGCTGAATGTCAAAACACTCGGAGGATATCCTACGGAGGAGAATGACATTGAACCATCTTTCAATATTTTCAATAGTGATCCTGTGGATATTGGTGAAGAATGGAAGAAGGAAAAACTTTACAGAGGTCAGACAGCCAAAGCCATTGAGAGCGGAAGTGTTGTCCAGGCTTATTGCCGGAACAGAATAAAAGTCAGAATTATTTCCAACTGGGGACATGAAAAGTATGTTGCACCGGCCTTTAGTGACGGCGGTGTGAAAGGATCAAAAATAGCTTTGTTCGGTTGCCCGGCGGATCAGGCTTTGAAAACGATAGGAGAAATAGAACTTGCTGAAAGTCTTCCTCATCCTCTCATTGACGGTGAGTGGGGAAAGACAGCAAGATCAGCAACAGCTTCCTACCTGATCATCGATTTTGGGGAAGAAAATCTGAGTAAAGCCATAGAACTTACTAAAAAAGCAGGATTAAAGTATTTATATCACGGGGGACCTTTCGAAACCTGGGGTCATTTCAAACTCGATGAAAAATTCTTTCCTGATAACCGGACTAGCATGAAAAGATGCGTTGAAAGGGCTAAGGCGCAGGGAATCAGGCTTGGAGTCCATACCCTGTCAAATTTCATAACCACAAATGATCCGTACGTAACACCATTGCCAGATAAACGGCTGGCAAAGGTTGGAGAAAGTGTTATTACAACCGCAATAGATGAAGCCAGTGAAGAAATTTGTTTACAAAGCTCTGGTATGATAATCTTGATCCTGAAATTAAAGGGAAAGTGATAAACGATGCAAGCAATCCCGGGCATTTTAACTGGCACATAAATACCCGATACAACTGGGGTGAACCATGGTATGCAGGATTCCGGGAAAGCCAGACAAGCTACAGGCTTATGAACCAGGATTTTTTCAGCAGGAATCTTCTGCCTCATATGCTCGGATGGTTCAATATGACAGCACAGACAAGTATTGAGGATACTGAATGGCTTCTTGCAAGAGCAGCAGGTTTTAATGCGGGTTTTGCATTTAATGTAAACCTTAAAAATGTTGAGACAAACGGACAAAGCGACCAGATTTTCGATGCAATACGGATGTGGGAAACTGCAAGGATGGCAGGAGCTTTTACGCCTGAACAGAAGAAAAATTTGCAGGATATCACAAAGGAATTTCATCTGGAACAGATTAATGAGGAAAAATGGGCTCTCTTTCCTTATAATATAGAAAGGTATGAACATAACCAGAAGATAAGGCAGCCGGGAGAACCCCTTCATAGTATCTTCGATTTCGAAAATCCATACTACGGTCAGCCTTTGATGTTCCTTATAACTCTTACCGGGGAGCAGGATGCAGTTTCTCCTGTTGATGGTATAACAATTGAAATAAACAACTACAATACAATTGATATACCGATTAAAATGCAGACGGGCCAGATATTGAAGCTTGACGGAAAAGGGAACCTTCAGCTTTTCGACAGGAACTGGAAACAGATTGAAACACTTAATCCCGGTAAGATACCGGTTCTGGTAAGAGGTAAAAACAGGATCATGGTCGATGCCGGATTCACTGGTGAAGGTTCTTCAAAGCTAAAAATAGAAATTAAAACTATCGGCAAGGCTGACACAATTGTTTATGAGCAAAAAAAGGATTAAAGAATTACAAATAATCTCATTATAATGAGAATAAATACTAAAATTTTCTCTTTGCAATGAGGATAAATGCTAAAATAATCTCGGTATAATGCTGATTATGTATAATACTTCCCGGATAGACTGAGTCCTGCATCAATTCTATAACTCCCTGATCCATATGTTTCTATAACTTACCCTGCTTCCATGTTCCTGGAGGAGAAGAGGAAGTTTCTCAGGATGGGCTGTATATTCAGTGTAATCTTCATGTGATGTGGCACCTTTAAGTGTTACATGATTATGAATCAGGATACCGTTATGAAATACTGTTAATGTAGCCGGGGAATTAAGTGTCTGGTTGGAATTAAAGCGGGGAGCAATGAATATAATATCAAAGCTTTGCCATTTACCTGCAGGCTTGCTGGCATTGACCATAGGTTTGTATTGCTTGTAAATGCTTCCTGCCTGTCCGTTAAAGTAAATGGGATGTTCATCATTATAAGATGAATAGATCTGGACTTCATAGAATCCCATCAGGTAAACGCCCGAATTGCCCCAGTTAAGATTATCCTGATGTTCTTCTGCAGGTATTTTCCATTCGACATGCAACTGACAGTCGCCAAAGGTTCTTCTGGTGATAATATCCCCGGCACCGGGTGTGACAGTGAATTTCCCGGTACTTACTTCCCATGGAGCCGGATTATCTTCTCCTTTTATGCTTTCCCAATGATCCAGGCTGTTTTTACTGAAAAGAACAATTGCATCAGAAGGGGCTTTCAATTTCAGTCCGGGACTTACAATGACCGGTTTTTCAGTCCAGTCCTCGAAATTATTTTTTTGTTTGTCCTGAGCATTAACTGTCTTTACAGTAAAAAGAATAGTGACACAGATGTAAAAAGCGAATTTATTCATAATTTGGAATTTGATTTCCAAATATACTCTTAACCTGTCACCAAACAATTAAAACAATTGTATCTATTTAATCAACTTTCCCTGCATATCTTAAATCAATCCTGGAGTTATTTCAGCAACAAGCTGGTCGGCTTTGCCGGCTCTTACAGGCTTCAATTATTCTGCTGTCACAGGCGGATTGAAATTTACCGGTAACCCGGGTAAATACTTCTGGTCGAACGGTTATGCATACGGAACAGCTGAGATATCAGGGAATGGCACCGGAGGAAGTCTTAAACTTAAAGTACTGAATGGCAGCATAAACATTTCAGGCATTAAGCTTGATGGTTATGATCAGCTGAAGCTTAAGCAGAGGACATTAAAGAAAAATATTAATGAATCCGGCGGCAGGAACCTGGTTTTTGTTTTTGATAGTTCTTTTTCCGTCGGCGAAGTTAGTGACAGTGCAGCTTCCATAGACTGTACAATCACCGTTCCTGTCGGGGGAATAACCTTTGCAGACACGCAGAACATCCGGAGAAATTTCATCGATTATGACTATTTTCCCGTCACCATATTTTAATCTGCCAAGTTCAAATTTACCATCAATAACATGGAGTCCTTTTGCTGTAAATTCCTGAGAGACTATTTCAGCAATATTCTGAACGAGCTCGACGCTCTGGGTGATTTCAGCTTTGGTCATAGCGCCTGTTGCCTCCAGGGCTTCAAGTGTTATAAGGATATCACTGTCGCCCTTTGTCCATGCTTCCACAACTTTATTAAGGTTCTTGCAGGGTTTCACAAAGGGGTATCTTCTCCAGAAACTGCCGGTGGCATTGTTTCTCCATGTGAACTCAAGGTTCAGCAGGGGGGCTGATCCCGGAAATTCCGGAGCTCCTGCAGGCATTGAAAGGGGTATTGCCGGCTCAACGATCATTTCATTATCACTTATTGTATCGATATAATGAGAAGGAATACCTTTTTCTTTCAGCAGTTTAAAGAAATGTGTGGCAAACCTGCATGCGATAGCACCTTTCCCGGGAATACTACCGACAACAGTATCGTAGCCGGGATCAAAGACAATTTTCCCGTTCTCGATATATCCGGTTCCTTTATCAGTAAATACAAAGCGGTACTTGCCGGTATATGGTCCTTCTGTTATACTGAATACATCTTTGGACTTTCCGCGGTAGACAAGATTCTTTTCTTCCATTGGTATTTTTATTTGGGTTTGCGGATGGTAAATATACATTTCAAAATTCATTCTGCAAATCATTATAAAAAATTACTATAAATATTTATAAGAATAGTTTTCCTCATGCGGTTACTATCTTTTCAGGCGACTGGGTTGAACCTGGAACTGATGTGATTTTGTCTAAATAAAACCACGGTTTGTCAAATCGTATATATTATTCTCTCTGTACTTAGAGTTGTTTGTAATCAACATATAGTCAATGTTATATTACAGTCAAAACGCAATAGGGCAACAATTGATTTCTGTGCGACGAAAAAAATGTTATGTTTTTGGTTAATTAAATCATTTTTGGGATCAGTGGAAATCAG
>CAZWUB010000125.1:0-10816 GCA_964637415.1 uncultured Rikenellaceae bacterium | reverse complement strand
AAACTCTAAGTACTCCAAACTCTAAGTACTCCAAACTCTAAGTACTCCAAACTCTGACTTACTTTACATTTACCGGCAAAACTTGTGACTATGGAATAACAGAACAGAAGCGTTTTAGCATTTTTTTCTGTGGTTGCAAGCAGTCCAAATCTTTCCACCGGAAAATTATGAGGCAAAGAAAATAAAAAAAATCAAACAAAAAAAATTATGTGCCTGTAAGATGTCTGAATACTTCTTCGAGGTTGTTTTCTTCTTTCTGCAGGGAAAGGACTGTAAGGTTATTTTTTACTGCAAATGAGAACAATGCGGGACGGATATCTTCTTCTGTTTCGGCTTCCAGCAGCCAGAGGTCCTTATCAGTCAGACGGGCGGTTCTTACATTCGGGATGCTCAACAGTTCTGTATCATTGATTTTTCTATCAAATCCAACCTTTATGGTCTGTTTTCCGCTATTGATCTTTGAATAGATATTGCTTTTCTCTTCATCAGCCACTATAACACCTTTATCAATAATGATGATGCGGTCGCATACTGCTTCCGCTTCCTGCATTATATGTGTTGAAAGAAGAACTGTTTTTTGTCTGCCTGTCTCTTTTATAAGATTCCGGATCTCAATGATCTGGTTAGGATCGAGTCCGGAAGTGGCCTCATCAAGGATCAGGACATCAGGATCGTGTATCAGCGCCTGTGCAAGGCCCACACGCTGACGGTATCCTTTGGAGAGGGCTCCGATTTTTTTACCGGCTTCGGGAGCAAGGCCCGTAAGTCCGATCATGTTTTCTATCTTTCCTGCAGCTGAACTTCCCAGCTTGTATATTGATGCGACGAATGAAAGATATTCCCTTACATACATTTCGGGATAAAGTGGGTTATTCTCAGGAAGATAACCGATCCTCTTTCTTATTTCAGGATTATCTGAAGATACTTCGGTGTCGTTGACAAGCACAGTACCTGATGTAGCCGGGATGAAGCCGGTAATTATTTTCATCATTGTTGATTTCCCGGCTCCGTTGGGACCAAGGAAAGCAACAATCTCCCCGGTCTTTACACCGAAGGATACATTTTGAAGAGCTTTCTGCGATCCATAAAGCTTGGTGACTTCCTGAACTACAATAGACATTTCTCAGACTTATTTTTGAGTGCCGGAACTTTATCAGTCGCCCCAGCCTCCCATAAATTGCCTGCTGCTGGCAAAAGATGTCTTGGGATTAACACAGCAGACCGGTATCCTGGAGCTGTTTGCAATTATTTGTTGCTCCGAAGCGCCGAGTGCATAATCAGCAAACGTGATGTTTTTTGTAGTGATGATAAGTATCAGGTCGGCATTTGTTTTCTGTGCAAATTCAATTGTCCGTTCAGCAGCTTTCCCCTTGGCAAGTTCGTGAACCTCGTATTCTATATTGTTCTGGATGAAATATTTGACAGCGAAAGCAAGATTGATCTTTGTCTTTTTCGCGAGGTTCTTATCAGCTGTGGCGGTGACCAGGATATGTATTTTCGAATCAAAATATTTACCCATATAGATTGCCATCTTGATTTTCTCCTTGTTTTCTTTCCTGAAATCAACAGGGAAAACAATATTATGATATTTACCCAGGTCTGGTGGCGGATCCTGAACAACAATAAACGGCACTTTCGATTTAATAATAACTTTCAGAGCCCAGCTCCCTGTGAGCTTCTGCATACCTTTCATGCCATGAGTACCCATCACAACAATTGTAGCATCTTTCTCATTTACAAATTCGGCAATCGAGGTAAAGATGCTTCCCTTTACGATGAACCATGAAACGGGAATATTATATTTAATGTGGGCATTATCGGCAATCCGCTGTAGCAGCGCCTTTTTCTCTCCTTCTTCTTTTGGCTTTATCCCTGAATCAACAATATGAAGAAGCGCAACTTCGTTATTAACCTGACGACCAATCCTTACTGCATGAGCAAGGGCATTTTCCGCTACCGGGGTGAAATCCCATGGAACGACAACAAGTTTCTTATTTTCATCCATAGCAAATAAAAGTTTCAGTTTAAAGTCAAAGGTATTAAGAATTTATAAATATTCAAATCCACCAGCCCTGCAGTATTGTTTTTGTTAAAATAAACTAAATAAGGAGCATTTTATTATTTTTGCGGGATGTTTTAAATAAGGAATGGAAAGAACAAAGATAAAAGTATTGCTGTCATCACCGGAAACAGGAGCGGATGTACTCGTGAAAGGATGGGTGAGGACAAAGAGAGGGAATAAGAATATAGTTTTTATTGCTCTGAATGACGGATCTACAATTAAGAATATCCAGATAGTTGCTGATGCATCACTGTTTGATGAAACTCTTCTCAGGGACATTACAACGGGGGCTTGTCTGGCTGTGACCGGACAGCTTGTTGAATCGCAGGGTCAGGGTCAGAATGTCGAGATAATTGCAAAATCGATAGTGCTTTACGGTAAATGCGATGCTGAATCATATCCTTTGCAAAAGAAGGGTCACTCGATGGAGTTCCTCCGGGAGATCGCTCATCTGCGGCCGCGGACAAACACTTTCGGGGCAGTTCTGAGGATACGTCATTCAATGGCATTTGCGATCCATAAGTATTTCAACGACAAAGGATTCTATTATCTTCATACACCGATTATTACGGGAAGCGATGCCGAGGGTGCCGGAGAAATGTTTCATGTTACAACATTAGATCTTACAGCAATACCAAGGAATGAAGACGGGACTGTTGATTACCGTGATGATTTTTTCGGTAAGCCAACCAATCTTACTGTATCGGGACAGCTTGAAGGTGAGCTTGGAGCGCTTGCGATAGGCGAGATCTATACCTTCGGCCCTACATTCCGCGCAGAGAATTCAAACACTCCCCGCCATCTTGCAGAGTTCTGGATGATAGAACCTGAAATGGCATTTTATGACCTTACAGATAATATGGATCTGGCTGAGGAATTTGTAAAATATCTGATCAGATATGCACTCGAAAACTGCAGTGACGACCTGGGATTCCTCAATAACATGATAGATAAGGGGCTTCTTGAAAGACTCGGATTTGTTCTTAACAACAAATTCATCAGGATGACGTATACAGAGGCAGTAAAGATCCTTGAAGACTCTGGCAGGAAATGGGAATATGCTGTCGGATGGGGCAGGGACCTTCAGGCTGAACATGAGAGATATCTTGTTGAAGAACATTTCAAATGTCCGGTTATACTTACAGATTATCCGAAATCAATAAAAGCTTTTTACATGAAGCAGAATGATGACGGAAAAACTGTAAGGGCTATGGACGTTCTTTTCCCGGGTATTGGTGAGATTATCGGAGGTTCACAAAGAGAAGAGGATTACGAAAAGCTTCTGACACGTATAAGGGAACTTAATCTCCCGGAAAAAGATCTGTGGTGGTATCTTGAAACAAGAAAATTCGGTACAGCTCCTCACAGCGGTTTCGGCCTTGGCTTTGAAAGATTTGTACAGTTTGTAACAGGGATGTCAAATATCAGGGATGTAATACCATTCCCGAGGACACCTAAAAACGCGGAATTTTAAGAAAGATAAATAACTGTCTTTTTGCAGCGGGTAAAAAATGTTAAAGCAGAGATTACAGCAGAAATTATTACAGAAGCTTTCTCCCCAGCAGATCCAGATGATAAAGTTGCTGGAGGTACCCACATTGCAGATAGAGCAGAGGATCAAGAAGGAGCTTGAGGAAAACCCCGCCCTCGAGGAAGGTGAGGAAGAGGAGGATATCCCGTCGGAACAGGAGGAGGAAAATTTTGAGGAAGACGACAGGGATGAGGAAGAATTCACTCTTGATGATTATATCCAGGAAGATGAAATACCGGAATACAGGCTTCAGGTAAACAACCAGAGCAGGGATGACGACAAAAGGGCGGAGATCCCGTTCTCCGAAGGGTCGTCATTTCACGAGTTCCTTGAATCGCAGCTGGGATTAAGAGATCTTACAGATAAGCAAAAGATCCTGGGGGAATTCATTATTGGGAATATCGATGAGGATGGTTACCTGAGAAGGGAGCTTGTTAACATTGTTGACGATCTTGCATTTCTTCAGAATGTAACAACCACGGCTGAGGAACTTGAAGAGGTTCTCACAATTATCCAGGACCTTGAACCTGCCGGCGTGGGTGCCAGGACACTGAGGGAGTGTCTTCTACTTCAACTTGCAAAAAAAGATCATTCACATCCTCCTACCCGGCTTGCATATTCCATTATTGATACCCAGTTCGAGGAGTTCTCAAAAAGACATTACGACAAGATAATAGCCAGGCTCGGAATAACAGAGGAAGAACTGAAGCTGGCTATTGATGATATTCTTAAACTTAATCCGAAACCGGGAGGGGTTTACAGCGATTCTTTCAGTAAAATAGTACAGCCGATAATTCCCGATTTCATCCTTGAACACTCCGAAGAAGGCTTTGATCTTCACCTTAATTCAAAGAACCTGCCTGAGCTGAGGCTAAGTCCGGCATATACCGAGATGATCCAGGCTTACAGCAGGGACAAGAGCAATAAAAAGGAAATGAAGGATGCATTGCTCTTTGTCAAGCAGAAAATCGATTCGGCAAAATGGTTCATCGATGCAATAAGACAGAGACAGAATACTCTTCTTCTTACAATGAATGCAATTCTTGAATACCAGGAGGAATATTTTATCGATGGCGATGAGACCAGGCTGAAGCCAATGATCCTGAAAGATGTGGCAGAGATGACAGGACTCGACATTTCCACTGTATCCAGGGTTGCAAACAGCAAGTATATCCAGACACACTTTGGTATTTTCCCCCTAAAATTTTTCTTTTCAGAAGGGTTACAGACCGATAGCGGGGAGGAAGTATCAACAAGGGAAATAAAAAGGATACTTCAGGATTGTATAATTAATGAAGAAAAGAGGAAGCCTCTTACTGATGAACGTCTTACTGAGATACTCCAGGAAAAAGGTTACCAGATAGCACGCCGGACAGTTGCCAAATACCGGGAGCAGCTGAATATTCCGGTAGCCCGGTTAAGAAAAGAGATCTGATGACATCTGAAAAATCAATATCAATCGACGACAGGCTGGCTCAGGTAATTTCAGCCATTTTCCACCCCCTTCTGATACCTCTTTACGGGCTGCTGATAATCTTTACGGCTCCCGCATTGTATGGCTACCTCCCTGTACAGGTAAAGAAGATCCTGTTTTTCATAATTCTGGTCGATAACGTTATGATACCCGTTATGCTGATCTCATATTTCAGGTTCAGGAACATTATCACAACATGGACAATGGAAAGCAGGAAGGAAAGAGTTATGCCCCTTCTGGCGACCTCATTCTTTTATATATTCTCTGTTTATCTGACTTACAGGTTCCATATACCTTTCTTTATCAAGCTGTTTATAATCTGTTCGGCCTTCCTTGCCGTTGCCGTTACTGTTATCAATTTCTGGTATAAGATCTCAGTTCATGCAACGGGCGCAGGGGCACTTACTGCACTTGTTCTGATCCTTTCCCTGAGGGTGCATGCTCCGCTTACCTGCCTGATGATAATTGTGATACTTGCATCCGGACTGGTTATGTCATCAAGGTTATGGCTCGGATCGCACAAACCGGGAGAAATATGGTCGGGATTCCTGCTCGGGGTCCTGGGCTCATGCCTCTGCCTCTGCTTTTTCTGATAATTCTTTTAATGCTTTATCAAGAAGGATCCCGCTTTGAACCACGATCTCATCATTCCAACCTGATTTTCGGGGAAGGAACGAAACTGTATAATTAAGTTTTTTCTGCGGAATAGCTGAAAACAATCCTTTCCCGGCAAGATAACGCGATAAGTATTCCTGTTCTGTTTGTCCCGGAGTTGGTATAAGTATTGCACTGCGGCAGAGACTTACAAGCTCCATAATAGTTGTATATCCCGACCTTGAAATAATAGTTTCGCTTCCTGAAATAACATCTTTCATAGCCTGACGGTGAAGAAGATCATAGCGTTTTATGTTCCCGTCAGAGGTCATTCCGCTTTGACTGCCGGGCTTTCCTCCAAGTATTACAACCTGATAATCTTTAAGTTTTAAAATATCTGTAAGCTTCTTTTCAAGGATTCCGCGCTGAGGTTCAGGGCCTGATAGTATGACTGCTATTTGTCCGGCATCCGGAGAGGGAACATTTGTTGATGCAGGAAGTCCGGCGAATCTCGATAAGATCCCGGTGAATCGTGTATTTTCCGGAAGCTTAATACTATGGGATAACCTGCCTGTGAGATTTATATCACCCGGAAGATCAGGAATAAAGCAAAAGGTGTACTTCCTGATTATAATCCTGTGAAGATACGCTCCTGTGAATTCGAGGAAGGAGAAAAGCCGGGGAAAAGGGATAAGCGGCTGATGGGTTATATAGACTGTCGGGATCTTTTTATTCCAGAGCCCGAACCGGTTATCACTTATTACAATATTTATTGAGTAGTCTTTTATGATCTTTTTCAGCCTGATGTGTTCGGAGATCAGATGATA
Organism: uncultured Rikenellaceae bacterium; assembly: GCA_964637415.1. Taxonomy (GTDB): domain Bacteria; phylum Bacteroidota; class Bacteroidia; order Bacteroidales; family VadinHA17; genus LD21. Next base: position 4,328 of record CAZWUB010000125.1, on the reverse strand, counting down.
AATGATTACAGGTATCTGGGAAAGGAGTACTATATACTGAGGGAGAAACCTTGAATAAGCCGGTCTGAAACCGGGGAAATTGATATAGTCAAGGCCGGGTAATTCACCACGAATGAAAGCAAGATGTTTTTCTCCCGCCCCGAAGATTATGTTATAGTTCTGATCGCGCAACTTTTCAGCTAAGGGGATCATCCTTGCGGCATGTCCGAGGCCCCATTCAAGCGGACAGATCAGGATATTTTTCTTCTCTTTCAATTTCAGCCTGAAACCTGTGTTTTAATTCCCAGTTCATTAACAAGCGAAGCTATGCGGTTCAGTTCCGACAGCGGTACTTTATGGAGATCGCCGCCTTCAGGAGTATCACGTGATATTGTATAGATCATCACTTCAGAAGGTCTTATCCTGCCGATAGCTTCAAGCCAGGCAGCGATTTCTTCAGGAGTTGTATTATCGATAGTCCTTCCCCGGAATGTCCCGCGAAGAAAAAGAGTCTGAATGATCAGGCTGCCCTTCAGTCCTGAGAGGTTTTCTATAAGTTCTTCAACATTCACATTCACCCTTGGCTGGTTATGGATCTTAACAGTGAGGTCAAATGCTGAATCGAGCTTAAGGATATTTGAATCGACTTTAAGAAGGGCTTTCCTTACCTCTGGCTTTGTTATCGCTGTGGAGTTTGAGAGCACAGCAATTTTTGCTTCGGGAAAATATTTGTTGCGGAGCTTTATACTGTCATCAATAATGCCGGGAAACTCCGGATGAAGGGTTGGTTCTCCGTTTCCGGCATACGTTATTACATCGGGTGGCTGGTTGTTTGCTTTCATCGATGCGAGTTTTGCATCGAGAGCATCATAAACCTCCTGCCTTGAGGGAAGAGGTTCCTTCTCAGCATTAATTTTTTCTGCTGTCCAGCCGCATTCACAGTAAATACAGTTGAAATTACAGACTTTCCTGTTGGTCGGCAGGAGGTTTATCCCGAGAGAAACACCCAGTCTGCGGCTTTTTACCGGGCCGAATACTATTTTATCAAAAAGAAAAGTTGCCATTTCATTTTAAAATATATGGTCTTGGATACCCTTGTGCTTTCTTGCCATTGTGCCTTTGCGCCCTTGCGCCTTTGAGCCATCTTTACCTATATTAACCTTTTAACAACAGTTTCGGGAGAAAGTTTTAAATTTTTAATATCGATGCCATCAAGTAGTAACAATCCCGGCTTCTTCCCCGGTTCTATTTTTCCGTATTTATCCTCCTGCCCTAACGCCCTTGCACCATTAATTGTTGCCCAGCTTATCAGATCTGTCAGGCTGATTGAAGGAAAGTGCTCCTGAATAGTCTTCAGCTCCGAAAGAATGCTGAGGCTTCTGTTTGAAGCAAGGCTGTCTGTTCCGGTAACTATATCGCATCCCTCCCCTGCAAGCAAAGCGACGGGAGGCATCCTGTTCTCAATATAAAGGTTGGCATTGGGGCAGAGGCACCAGTATACATTTCCCCTCTGGTTTACACTTCTGACTGTCTCCCTGCCGGCAAAAGTATTGTGAACAAGAATAAGTGAACCTGAAGGAGTAACCTCATCAAGTATAGCAGAGACACAACTTTGTGGTGTCAGAAGCTTATCAGCAATCATTCCGGCTTTTTTAAAAGTTTCAATCAGCGGACCGGAATGTTCCTTTACAAAGGCCTCTTCGCCTTCGGTTTCCATGAAATGGATTGATGTGACCCTGTTTTCGGCTGTTCTCTCCTTAATAAGCTTGAACAGAGGCAGAGAAACTGCATAGACAGTATGCGGAACAATGCTGTACGGCAATCCATATCCTTCAGATTCTTCCGACAGTATTTCTACCTCATTCATCCTTGTTTCAGCCTGGTCCGGATCGGTTGCAAAAACTTCCAGAAGATTAAGATAACTGATCCTGCTCTTCTTTTTAGTCTTGAAAGTCAATGAGTTGTTACAAATATCGGCACAAAGCACTATTCCTTCGTCATACATAGCCCTGTCGGCTTCTGATGCTGCAGAAATAATTGTTTCCGGGCTGCTTTTTCTTGTTTGCTGAAGCTCAGCCAGAAAGCCACCAAGTCCTGTCCCCCTTGAGATCGCACCATTTAAATGAGAAAGCTCTAAATGGCAGTGGCAGTTTACAAATCCGGGAATAATTATTCCGTTATAAAATTCAACAGGTTCGCTTTCTTTTATTGATCCCCCGGTATCTTCAATTTTGATTATTGTTCCGTCATCACCGGTTGTTACTATTCCCATCCTGAGGGGAGGTCCGTTATTTGTAAAGATGAAATGAGCTGATAGTCTTCTCATTGTACTAAAGAACTAAGGACGAATGAGATATTTTCAATTTTAGCATGTCTGCTGATCTCTCCGGGATTATTTTCGAAATCAAGAAGCCGGCCTTTTATCAGCAAGGGAAGATTGTTGGGTATCCTGATTAAATAAGAATATGTATGAGGCTGTCCGTCTTTAATATATTCAATACCCCTGAGAAAATCGCGTTTCCCTGTTGCAAGGCTGTCGGCACGGCAGGTAAAGGCCGTGAAACAGGGATTATGCGTCTGATCAGAAGGGAAGAGGGTAAGAGTGAATTGCATTGTGTAATCTCCCGGAGTGTAAAATATATGATCAAAATAAAGCATTGAGGTATCACTGCTTCCGGTGAGAAAATACATCTGTGCCCCTTTCCAGAGTCCGCCCTGTGTCGCCGGGATATCATCATTTTCTTTTTCAAGAAAAGATTCCATTTCTGTCAGCCGGCCAATGGCCTGGTCGTAAAGCCTGATGAATTTTTTGGGTTTTTCGGTAAAATAATAGTGTAATGTCTTGTCCAGAGCTTCTGTTGTATAGCCATGCCGCTCAACTATATCGGTATAATTGGCAACTGAATCCCTCGGATAATATTTGCCATGGATCTCAGGCAGCGAAAGAAGACCATCGGCCAGATGAACTTCATAAATTATCTGTGCCAAAGCTTTTTCCGGGATAAGTTCTTTTTCAATATCGCTTTTACACCCTGCCTGAAAGAGTAACACAAGAACTATCAACCGGGAAATTTTACCGGATATATATATGTATTTTTCAGGCCTGGGTCTCATCTTTGCGAAGATACTTCTTTGTAAGAAATCTTACCGGATACCATGCTGCCCAGAAGCCGATAAGTAATACGGTTGCCGGGACAAGTATAAAATCCTTCAGCTTCATAAGGACAGGATAGGCATCAAGTATAAGTGTAGTGCTGTTCAGTTTGACTATTCCGTATGTCTGTTGTATCCAGCAAACTATAAATCCTAATATCATTCCTGATGCTGCCCCGATTATAGAAATAAGCCAGCCTTCGAATATGAAGATCTTACGTATCAGGGTATTATCAGCGCCAAGGCTTCTCAGTATTTCAATATCTCTCTCTTTTTCGATAATAAGCATTGTGAGTGATCCTACTATATTGAATGAGGCGATAACAATTATCAGGGTGAGAATGAAGAAGATAGCAAGTCGTTCCGAACGCATCACCTTATAGAAGATCTCCTGCTGTTCATATCTGTTCTGAACGCGATATTCACTTCCAAAGATATTTTTAACTGTCCTGTGGGTTCTTGCTGCATCGGCTGTTTCGCTAAATTTTATTTCAACTGAGCTGACCCCTTCATCATTCCCTATAAGTTCGCGGACAAAGTTTAAGGGGAGATAGACATATTTTGAATCATACGATTGTTCGATCTGAAAAATTCCTGAGGGGAAGATGTATTTCCTGTTGAAAGCATCTTCCGGATCGATGGTTGTGCCCGGAGATACTCTTGGAACATAAATGAACAGAGGTGATACAAAATTGATCCTTATTCCAAGATACTGAGCAACTCCCATCCCCGGGATAGCCCAGGGGCGGTCATTTTCTGATGTAAGGATGAATTCTCCTTCCCACATTGAGCTGTCGATATCGGTTACCCTTACATAGTTTTCATCAACCCCCTTGATTGTACCTATGAACTGCCTGTCGTCATATTTCAGCAATGCATTCTCCTCAAGTGTCATAGAGTAGCATGAGATCCCGTCGACCTTTGAAAGAAGTTCCAGCTTTGAGGCATCGGGAGAGAAAGTTTTTCCTTCCGCAGCTGTTATTTTAAGATCGGGATCAAAGGTGTTGAAGATTGAAGTGACCATAAGTTCAAGGCCGTTGAAGACAGATAATATGATTATCAGGGCCATTGTTCCGACTGCAACACCTGCCACAGATACTCCTGAAATTATATTGATCGCATTCCGCGATTTTTTCGCAAACAGGTATCTTTTTGCTATGTAAAGCGACAGTTTCAACTTACTTCTTTCTTGCGGT
>CAZWUB010000124.1:6144-10853 GCA_964637415.1 uncultured Rikenellaceae bacterium | reverse complement strand
GCCCCTACCTTTGCGCCATATGGCATGAAGTTATTTTTAAAATATATTTGTTCTTTGACGTATTGTTTTATAATGTTAGTATTGGTTCTTTCCCGAAGGAGATGCTTGGAGGGAGGGCTTAGCCCGACCGGAAAGCATCTCCTTCGGGAGCCACCTTGATTGGTGGCCATCTCAATTTTTCCCACTTTATTTTCATTGATATGATTAATAATTCTTCACTACAAAAATGGTCCCGTCTTGAAACAAAGAGCTTGGACAATCAATTTCTTAACGATATTATTAGCGGTATGAGTTGTTCTCCTTTTGAGGCAAAAGCCGTATTGGATACCGTTCATAAGGTTTATGGCAATTTCTTTGACTGTTCTCAGGAACTGGCTCCGGGTAAAGTTAAATTCATTGTTGTATCTGTTGAAGATTCGCCTGCTAAAAAGTTGACGGAGGCAACCAAGGTTAGCGTGACTTTGACCATTAATGATGACAAAGAAGACCTGCCCATAAAAGAGAACGATGGTGTTGTTGCCCTTAGGCAACACCGGCTTAGCCGCATCTGTAACGAAGCTTTTATGCAAGGCGGGTTGCTCACTGTCGAAGATATTGCCAACCGCATATTCTGTTGTGGAGAGAGAACCGTTGTGAGAGATTTGAAAGATTTAAGGGAGCAAAACATCTTTATCCCACTCCGTTCCACTATCAAGGATATGGGACGGACACTCTCACACCGTTCCCTGATTGTTAAAGAATGGGTCAAAGGAAGTGAATATACAGAGATTGCCCGCAAAACTAACCACAGTATAAAAGCGATAAACAACTATGTCTGCAAGTTTAAGCAGGTGGTGGCTCTTATGAAAGACGGATATGATGTACATACCATTGCTTTTCTGACCAAAATATCAAAACGCCTGGCAGAAGAGTATATCGACATCAAAGCCCACTCAATTATAGTCCCTTCCCGTAGGCACGAACTTGAGACTTTATTAAAAAAAAGAACGTTAAACCAATAGAGAAATATGATATGTTGCCAATTTCATCAGCATCTAAACACTATAGTTCAGCCCATAAGCGATTTCTAAAACCAGCTATCGAGAACTTTTTTAAAACGGAGTTTAATAAATCTTTTGGACCAAATGTTCGCAGCTTTATTGCTGATGAACTGATCAAAATATTTCAAGAGAACAACAGGGATATCAACTCCATAAAGCCGGGACAAGTACTCTGGAATGCCATTCATAAAGACACCAGAGCCGACTGGGATAACATGAAACTTGTTCCAGTCATCCTTACTTTAGTCAACAATGATGATATCTCTAAACTTGAAAATGGGTTAAAAATACCGGAACACAGACAAAACGTAGTTGCCAGAATATTGGAAGAAGCTTATTCTCAAAACGCATTACTTTCTATGAGAGATGTCAGTTTACTCCTTTCCATTAACGATTCTTACGCTACAATTAATAGAAAAAAGTATGAGGGAAAACACAATGTACACCTGCCGCACCCTGGGAATTTACAGGATATGGGGTCATGTATCACGCACAAATATCAAATCGTCTATAAGTGTGTAGTCGAAAAAAAAGACCCTATAGTTGCTGCAAAGGAGACTAATCATACAGTAATGGCTGTTGACCAGTATCTCAAAGATTTCAATCGCGTAAAAACCTTATACCTTGACAATAAAGATGAAAATTACATACATCTTGTCACGAAGCTATCTTTAAACTTAATTGCTCAATATATTCGCATTATAAATAAATATGTCAAAGAACTTAATGTTGCTATTTAAACTTAAATTATTTATTCAAAAAAATATGCATTTTTACTTGCTTAGCCAAATTGCTTTATCATAGGGGCGGCCTGTATTTAATAATATAAAAGCGATAAGTAAATTTAATACTATTTGAAATGAAAAGAATTACATCACTTATAATTGCTGTTTCAATTCTCTTATCCTTTTCAATTAAAGCTGGTTCACAGGACAATACTGAAACAAAGCTTCTTGAGCAGTTCCATAAAATAACGAGTGAGGAAATGATGAGCTGGCTCGAAAAGCTCTGCTCTCCTGAATATAAAGGCAGATATACTGGTACTCCGGAGTATATTGCAGCAGCAGAATGGGTTGCCGGAATGCTCAAGGAATGGGGAATAAAACCTGCCGGAAACGACGGAAGCTATTTTCAATGGTTCGACAATCCTTATACTCTGGTGAATGATATCGGAAGCCTGTCGATGAAAATCAGTCTGCCTGACGGGTCTTCAATAACAAAAAACTATACTTATCCTGAGGATTATTACCCCGGAATGAATTCGGGAAACGGTGAGGTAACAGCGGAAGTTGTATTTGTTGGCTTCGGGGTTACTGCTCCTGAACTGAACTATGACGATTATAAAGGTATCGATGTGAAGGGTAAGATAGTACTCGTGAACCGTGATGTACCTCACACTGATCCCCGAAATCCCGAATATCAGCTTTGGGTAAAATACTGTTATCATCAGTATAAGCTCGAAAATGCTGTTAAGCACGGAGCTTCGGGATTTCTTTATATCGACGGAGCTTCGGCCAATCCGAATATTTCATACGACCCTTCAATAATTGTTGCCGGTATCGGGCCAACACCTCTGTCGGACATATTTGCCGGTCAAAAAACCACGAACCAGGAACTGTTGTCACAGATGCGAAAAACATTCAAGCCTGCCTCTTTCAATACAAAGAAAGTAATTACAATAAAAGCAAATACAACAAGATTCCCTGATGGAAAGGGATGTAATGTAGTGGGGATAATTGAAGGAACGGATCCAGTCCTGAAAAATGAGTCTATAATTATCGGGGCTCATCTTGATGCAGTGGGACAGGCCGGTAAAACAGTAAACGGAGCACTCGATAATGCAAGCGGAGTGGTCGACATTATAGGAGCTGCAAAAGCCATGGCCCTGTCGGGAATACAGCTAAAAAGATCTGTTGTATTTGTCTTCTTCGGAGGCGAGGAAAACGGTCTGTTCGGAAGCAAATTATATGCTGATAATCCCGCTCTTCCTAAAGAAAAGGCTGTTACCTTCATAAATCTTGATATGGTAGGCAACGGGACAGGATTGTCTGTAAATGCTTCCGCTCCTTACAAGAACCTTTTGAAGTATTTTGAAGATGCTAATGCCTCATATATTCATCGCCCCTTCCGTGGTTCTGCACCAGAGCCAATGGCATATTACGGCCGCCCGAGAAGCGACTCTTTCAATTTCAGCTCAATCGGCTACCGGACAATGTCAATCGGCACCACAGGGGCTTACAAAAAAGTATGGTATCACCTTCCGGGTGACGATCCCGATGCTGTAACTATAGATATTATGCAGGATGCAGCAAGGATGATCTATATTGCCCTTACCGGAATGGCAAATGATACATCCCTGGCTTTCTGACAGGAAAATGACAATTATCACATTCCCGGGGAACATAATCGGTAATTACTTAAGATTGCGGCTATGTTAAGAGATATAATAAAGATCGACGAAGACTTATGTACAGGCTGTGGCTTATGTGTCCCCAACTGTCATGAAGGTGCTTTGCAGGTTATTGATGGTAAAGTAAGGCTGGTCAGCGAACTGATGTGCGACGGACTGGGCGCCTGCATAGGATATTGTCCCGAAGGAGCCATAACTATTGAAAAACGTGAGGCTGAACCATACGATGAAGTAAGGGTGATGGAACAGATGGTAAGCAAGGGAAGGAATACAATTGCCGCACATCTGAAACATCTGAAAGATCATGGCGAGACAGGTTATTTCAATGAGGGTGTGGATTACCTGAGGCAGAACCGGACAGGACTAGGCTTTGATCTGGATTTACTTCTTGAAGAAGTCCATAACAGCGGTAAAAAACCAGGTGAACCTGCAGGGCAAGATCATTATGCACATTCACAGAAAAGCGGTGGTTGTCCCGGATCACAGGAAAAGGTTCTCGAAAAGTCTGCTGTTGTAACAACAGCGTCAACAGCTGTAAGCGAAAATTCACAATCAGAGCTCCGTCACTGGCCGGTACAGATGCACCTGATTAATCCCAATGCTTCTTACTTCCAGGGCTCTGATCTACTTGTGGCTGCCGATTGTGTTGCATATTCAACAGGCGCCTTCCACAGCAGGTTTTTAAAGGGTAAATCACTCGTTATCGCATGCCCGAAGCTTGACAGGAATACTGAAATCTATGTTGAAAAGCTCAAAGCCCTGATAGATAATGCCAGGGTAAACACTATTACTGTTATGATGATGGAGGTGCCATGTTGCGGAGGACTTTTGCAGATGATAAAAGCCGCATCTTCCGGAGCAGCAAGGAAAGTCCCTGTAAAACAGATGATAGTTGGTATTTCGGGGGAGATACTAATGGAGGAATGGATTTAAGAACCAGGACCACCTTCGCTAAAGCTTCGGTGTCCAAGATAATCATTGTCAGAAGCACTATGGATCACTTAGTTTAAATGCTTATATCGGAGAGGGTATTTAATATGATAATGGCCATAAATTTGACGATTCCGTTGTATTGGAAAGAAAGAAAAACTTATATTAGAGCCCTCATTTTTAAGATCGGGTAATTTATTTCCAGGGTAGTTAAACAATTAATAGAAAGCGTATTATGTCAAAGAAGTCTCAACCGGTAAATTCTGATGACCGAAAAATGATGCTGGGTTTGGATATCGGATCTGTTTCGCTCAATACGGTATTGCTTG
>CAZWUB010000124.1:0-6044 GCA_964637415.1 uncultured Rikenellaceae bacterium | reverse complement strand
AAAATGATGCTGGGTTTGGATATCGGATCTGTTTCGCTCAATACGGTATTGCTTGATGAAGATTATAATGTTATTGAAAATTTTTATGACTATGTTCATGGCAAACCATTTAATGTTCTGAATGACAGGCTTAAATCACTTTTTGAAAAGTATCCTTCAAAGTCAGTCAGCGGTATTGCGATCACAGGTACGGGAGGGAAGCTGGCAACAGGACTCATCGGTGGTGTTTTTGTAAATGAGATAATAGCCCAGGCAACATCCTGCGGCAGGCTCTATCCGGAAGCAAAGACTGTCATCGAGATGGGGGGTGAGGATTCGAAGCTGATAATAATGGAGAAAGATCCTGCAGGTGGTCCGTCAAAACTTGTTGATTTTGAGATGAACAGCATATGTGCTGCAGGAACAGGGTCGTTTCTTGATCAGCAGGCACGCAGGATAGGCGTACCCATTGAAAAAGAATTCGGGGAGATGTCGCTGAAATCTGAAAATCCTCCAAGGATAGCAGGCCGTTGCAGCGTTTTCGCCAAGAGTGATATGATACATCATCAGCAGATTGCCACTCCTTTACACGATATCGTTGCCGGACTATGTTTTGCACTTGCAAGGAATTTCAGGAGTAACCTCGGCAAAAGCAAGGAATTCAATAAACCGGTTATTTTCTCAGGTGGTGTAGCCGCCAACGTAGGTATGGTAAGAGCTTTCAGAGAGGTTCTCGAACTGAAAGAAGATGAACTGATAATTCCCTCTTACCACGCATCAATGGGAGCTATCGGAGCAGTTATGTATGCTCATTCAAACAAACTTGGAATGAACAGCTTCCCGGGACTTGGTAATCTTGAAAAGTACCTGGCTGATACTACTTCAGCATTTTCCAGCCTTCCACAACTAAAGGAATCTGATGCAGTTTATAATAAGGTTGTTAATTTCAAAAAGAACGGGAATGAGAAACTTCCTGTCTATCTTGGAATTGACGTTGGCTCGCTGAGCACAAATGTGGTTCTTATCGACAAAGAACATAATGTAATATCCCGGAGATACCTTCCCACTGCAGGAAAACCACTGGAGGCAATACAGAAAGGTATGACCGAGATCTATGATGAAGTTGGTGATGCGGTTGAGGTTATCGGAGCAGGAACAACAGGCTCAGGACGTTATCTGACAGGCGATTTTATCGGAGCCGATACTATCCAGAATGAAATAACAGCACAGGCTACTGCAGCCATTGACTATGACCCGACTGTTGATACAATATTTGAAATAGGCGGACAGGATTCAAAGTATATAAGCATTGAGAACGGCGTTGTAACAGACTTTGAAATGAACAAAGTATGTGCTGCCGGAACAGGCTCATTCCTTGAAGAACAGGCTGAAAAACTGAATATTAATATAGTCGGGGAATTCGGTAAGATGGCTCTCGACTCAGAGAGTCCTGTAAAACTCGGAGACAGGTGTACTGTTTTCATGGAATCGGATCTGAATTCATTCATGCAGAAGGGAGCCAGGAATGAGAATCTTGTTGGCGGACTTGCATATTCCATAGTTTATAACTACCTGCAGAAAGTTGTTGCAGACCGGAGGGTCGGAGATAAAATATTTTTCCAGGGTGGAGTAACCAACAACAAAGCTGTCGTGGCAGCTTTCGAGCAGGTCACAGGTAAAAAGATAACAATTCCTCCTCATTTTGATGTTACAGGAGCAATCGGTGCAGCCATCCTGGCCGAACGTTCAATGATCCCCGGACAGAAAACAACGTTCAAGGGTTTTGGCATGAGGAATGCCACTTACGAAATAAGCAGGTTTACATGCCAGGCTTGTACAAACCATTGCGAGATAAGGCGTGTAAAGATTGCCGGTGAGAAAAAATCCCTGTATTATGGAGGCAGGTGCGAGAAATATGAGACTGACGGCAGAAAGAAAGTAGCAAATAATATCCCGAACCTCTTCACTCTGAGGACAGAAATGCTGATGGAGGGATATAATGAAAATGCTGAAAGAACGAAACCTACAATTGGTATACCACGTGCCCTGATGGTATTCTACCAGCAATTCCCCTTCTGGAGAAACTTCTTCGAACAACTTGGATTTCAGGTTGTTATTTCAAGAGAATCGGACAAAGCACTGATGACTCAGTCCATCGAAACAATCACAACGGAGACCTGTCTTCCTGTAGAACTCATGCACGGACATGTTATTGATCTTATTGAAAAAAATGTTGATTATATATTCCTTCCATTCATAGTAAATGCGAAATTCCGCGGCTACGAAAAGACTTTCAACTGCAACTGCCCGTGGGTACAGACCTATCCATTCATGGTAAAGGCTGCCCTCAGGGGAAAGATTGATGAGTCAAAACTGCTGATGCCGACTCTTCACTTCAGGTTCTTTGAAAGCGCACTTATCAAGGAGATGATGGCATACTTCAACAAAAAATTCGGGATAAACAGAAAGCAGATCAGGGAAGCTGTTTATTATGCCGATAACATCCAGACTCTCTTTGAAAAACGGCTGGTGGACTATGGAAAGAATGTATTCAACAATATTCCGAAGAACTGCCGCCCTGTTGTCCTCCTCGGAAGACCTTATAACAGCGCTGATCAGCATCTGAACCTGGGATTGATAGAAAAGCTTATTGCTCAGAATGTAATGCCGATCCCTGTCGACATGCTCGATCTTTCACCTTATAATATCTTCACCAACTACAGGAATATGTACTGGCCCAATGGTCAGAAGATAATTGCTGCAGCACAGCATGTGGCACAAACTGAAGGTCTCTATGCTGTTTATCTGAGTAATTTCAGGTGCGGACCCGATTCATTTATCTGGCATTATGTTACTGAGGAGCTGAAAGGTAAACCCTTCCTTCACCTCGAAGTCGATGAACATTCAGCCGATGCCGGTATGGTTACCCGTATCGAAGCCTTCCTCGACAGCCTGAAGGGTTCCGAACAGAATGTAAGAAAAAATATTGAAATTTTCCGTCCCAGACCAAGTCCGGCCTCACCTCCGAAAGACAGAGTGCTTTATTTCCCGTATATGAACGACGGCGCTTACCTGCTTGCAGCAGCTACCAGAAGTATAGGGGTTCCGTCGGAAGTACTCCCAAAACAAAGTGATGAAGATATAGCGCTTGGACGGAAGTACACATCATCAAAGGAATGTTTCCCGATGATCTGTGTTACAGGCAGCTTTGTAAAAAAATTACAGGAGCCGGGAGCCGATCCATCTAAGATGAGCTTCTTTATGCCCGACCATAACGGACCATGCAGGTTCGGACAATATAACCATTTCCACAGGATACTTTTTGACAGACTTGGATTTAAGAATGCTGAAATAATTACCCCCTCGAATGATACATCATATGAGGATGTAGCGGGAGAACACGGGCAGAAATTCAGGATTAATGCATGGAAAGGATTCATTGTTGCGGATTTCCTGAGAAAAATTTACAGGGAAACAAGACCTTATGAGATCAATAAAGGTGATTCAGACAGACTCTATGAAAAATCACTTAAAAGGCTTGAGATCTGTATTGAAAAGGGAAGCAAAGGATTACATAAAATACTTACTGAAATAGTTGAAGAATTCCAGGCAATACCGGCGGACAAGAGCGTGCGGAGACCTGTCGTTGCGATCATCGGTGAAATATATATGCGTGATAATTCCGGATGTAATGGCAACATAGCAAGCCGTCTTGAAGATCTGGGATTAGAAGTTGTTATCGGTCCGTTCTCAGAATGGATCTATTATTCAACTCACCGCTTTACCCGTGACAGTAAATGGAAAAAAGATACAAAAGGGGTAATCAAATCCAAAATTCAGGGATTCGGACAGGATGTTATAGCCAGCTCCCTCCTGAGAGGTATAAAGAAATTCACCGATCATGAAAAGGATGTATCACTTCATGACATGTTAAATCTTTGCAATACTTACGTCGACCAGTATTATGATGGTGATCCGCCCATAGCAATGGGAACGTCCGTTGCTCTCACAAAGAGAGGAGTATCCGGACTGGCAGCAATATTACCTTTCACATGCATGCCCGGTACTCTTGTTGCTGCTGTAAGCGATTCATTCAGAAAGGATCACAATAACATACCGTTCATCAATCTTGCATACGACGGACAGGATACAGTTTCACTCGATACGAGGCTACAGGCATTTGCGTTCCAGGTGAAGGAATATGCGCATTCGATGGCGGTGGGGACACTGAGTGTGGAGGCTTAATACGGTGTTATGGTGTTACGGCGTTAGGGCGTTAGGGCGTTAGGGTGTGTTTTGCTGTTACGACTTTACGGTACTAAGGATTCATGTATTCAGCACTGAGTTTACCTTATTGAAGAGTGTCCGGACTTTCAAAACCGGATCTCCTTCGCCGAGGGTTTCGATGGGCAGATAGGCCTTATAGCCACATTCCTTTACTATATCTCTTATTTTTTCATAATCCGTATCAACCTGCTCATCATTTACAAAGACCTTCTCCTTGAGTTGCCATGAGATTGCATATTTTGCATTTAAGGCGATTTCAGCATAAGGATCGGCAACATGATAGCTTCCGATATCGAGCATAAGGCCCACCCAGTCGTGGCTGATTATTTTTAACAGTTTTTCGACTTCCTCTGCATTTTTTATAAAATCATTATGGTTCTGCAATGCCATCATAACGCCATGGCTCCTGCCGAATTCAGCACATTCCCTGATATCATCGGCAATCCATTTTGCCTTCTCATCCCATGTAAAATCTTCCTTCGACAGGTTTCCGGCAAAGATCCTGAGCGACGGAGCTCCAAGCTTTTCAGCAACGATTACCCATTCCTTCACAAGCTTTTTTTCTTCCGCCCTCTTCGCCGGATCGGACCAGGTAAAATCATTCCTTACTCCTGTCCCGTTAATATACAGACCAAGATGAAAGGCTTTCTTTTTGACAGAATACAGATATTCATCAGAAGGAACCGCAGGGTATCCGGGAAAATAGTAACCGGTAAGATCAACCCCGTCGAAGCCAGTCTCTGCGCTGAAATCGAGCATATCGTGGACAGTCATCTTTCCGTCCCTGAGTGGCTGATTGAATGAATAGGCGTTCAGGCTGAGTTTGTATCTCCTGAAAAATTCTGTTTCCGCTTTATTAACTGCGGATTTCCCGGTGCATTTTACCAGTCCTAATCCTGCAGCTCCCATTCCGGCAAGTGCAATATTCCTGGCAAAAGTTCTTCTGCTGTGGTTGTTTGAATTCATAGTATCAATGGAATTAATTGAGTATTTGTCTTTAACCACGGGGTTCACGGAGTTGTTCTCTCCTGTCTTTTCGTCTCCCTCTCGCCCCCTCACCCTCTCTCCCCTTCTCCCTCTCGCCCAAAAACCCACCCCTACCCCTCCCAGGAGGGGATTTTAGCTCGCCTCTCAGCCCACCTTAAACCCCATCCCCTTCAGCATCATCCGGGTAATCCTTGTACCGCCTTTTACTATTACTGTATATGCCGGGAATTCCCTTCGCAGAGGATAGTCGCCTCTCTGCTTTTCGAAGTCCGCGGGTGATTGTTTCAGTCTTAAGCTGTCATCATCTATATTATATGTATGAAGCACTGCCTCCCTCATCACATCTTCATCGGTTTTACCCTTGCAGTCGAGAAGGATCACGGGTACCGCCGGATCAGGAACAGTATCGGGATACCAGTTATTGAGCGGAAGATTGAAGAACTTACATAAAGAATTTACTGCCATTGATGTTCCATTGGCTTTGCCGTCGGTTGAATAACCGGCGATATGAGGAGTTGAAAGGTACGCCTTTTCCAGCAGTTCCAGATCTATATCCGGTTCATTTTCCCAGACATCAGCCACTGTACCCATAAGTTTTCCGGAATCAACGGCATTCTTCAGCGCTGCAGTATCAATCACCTCTCCCCGGGAGGAATTAATGAACCATGTACCCCTTCTCATCATTCCAAAATTCTTTTCATCGAAAAGATGATAAGTTTTGTCCTCGCCTGTAAGATTCAGGGGAACGTGAGCCGTAACAATATCCGACTCAATCAGAAGCTGATCAAGAG
>CAZWUB010000123.1:0-10924 GCA_964637415.1 uncultured Rikenellaceae bacterium | reverse complement strand
AAAACAGAACCTCCGCCTTCACCATAAAATTAATCCCTGCCTGTGGAAAGAAGTATGACCAGGTCTTTTCAACTCCGTCTTCAAACCAGTTTCCGCCATAAGCGTTACTTTCATATTTGCTGTTAAAGATATTATTTATGAAAAGCTGGAATCCGGTATTCTTTATGCCTTTTATGTCCGGATTGAAATCTATCCTCAGATTATTGATAAAATAAGGATCTATCATTCTTTCACTGTTCATTGTATTGTCGAAAAACTGCCGGCCGACATATTTACTAATAATGTGCAGTGTGGCATTCTTTAAAATCTTAAAGTTAAGATCACTTGTTCCTGTTGCTGAGGGAGAGTATGCTATATCGACTGTTCCGAGATCCATGCTCCTGTATTCCTCCGACCAGTCAGATGTATTATAATCAAGATAATATTCAATGAAATCAGGGATCTTATTGCTGCTCAGCGTCAGATTGAAATCCCAGCCGAAGAATTCCGCAGGTTTCATTCCTGCTGTCAGTTCGATACCAAGCCGCCGGCTCTTTTCAACATTAGTCATAATAGGATAGCCTGTGCTGCTGAGCTCACCGGTTGGTACAAGCTGATCCTTATAAAGCATGGCATACAGATTAACAGCTGCGGAATATTTTTCTCTTCTCAGCTTGTATCCCATTTCCGTATCATAAAGTGTCTCAGGTTGAGGAACAGCATCCGGATCGCCTGCAGCTTCCTTGAAATCGGCTCGGGTAGGCTCGCGGTTTGCAACAGAAAACGAAATATAAACATCCTGGTTCTGATCGATTGAATAAAAAAGTCCTGCTTTAGGGTTAATGAAACTGAAATCATGCTTTTGTCCAAGATCCTTCAGATCATCATCATTCCCCTTCATCCTGTAATTTATGAATCTGTACTGAAGGTCTGCAAATAATGAGAGTCTTTCAGTAAAAAGATAATCAGCTTTGGCGAAAATGCTGATCTCTGCTTTCTTTCCATTATTGAAATACCACTGATGATCTTTCCTGAGATCACCGGGATACTTCATCCAGATAATCCTGCCAAAATGATCACCCGAGTAATAATTGGCACCTCCCCCAAGTGTGGTTTCAAACTTCTCATTTTTGTACTTGAGTGAATAAACCACACCATAAAAATCATTAAGCATCCATTTACGTCTTATCAGATCGGATTGGGAAATAACACTTCCCCCGATATTTATATCCGGCAGACCATAATCGGACAAATACCTGTCCTCCTTAAATTCTTCATAAAAACCTTTACCCGATGTATAATGAAGAGCTGCGCTCAGGCTCAGCGAATTATTGAACTTAAAATCGTAAAACAGCTGATAATGATTCTGATTATAGTTATCACTCTCATTATCATAATATTGAACAACACCTTCATCATCAGTATATTCCCCGGCCGGATTATATTTCCGGTTCAGAGCAAGTATATCACGGGGAACACCCCACCAGCCGATTTCAGTATGCTCCTCCCCCAGAAAGATATTGGCTTTCAGGAAGGACCTTTCTGTTCTGAATGCTCCGTTTATAAAAGCCGACTGGTGGTCCGAACCTGTTCTGTCTATATATCCGTCGCTTTTCATATCCGACAATCTTATCTGGAAGGCGAACTTTTCTGCGAGTAATCCTGAACCTGCGGCGATCATTTTCCGGGATGTATTGAAAGAGCCAAAAGAAGTACTGATCCTTGCAAATGGTTCATTCCCGGGATTGCTGGTCTGCATATTGACTGTTGCACCAAATGCTCCGGCACCGTTTGTTGATGTTCCTGCGCCGCGCTGAACCTGGATATTATCGACGGAGGATGCCAGATCAGGAATATCAACCCAGAAAACCTGCTGGGATTCCGGATCGTTCAGCGGAATTCCATCCATTGTCACATTGATCCTGCTGGCATCGGTTCCTCTTATCCTCAGATTTGTATAGCCAATTCCGGTACCCGATTCCGATGTTTCAACAAGTGATGGAGTAAGGCTCAGCAGGTAAGGTATATCATGACCAGCATTCTGCTTCGAGAGCAATTCATTATCCAGTGAGGTATAAGCCAGCGGTGACCGTGAACCGGCACGTGTGGAATTGATAATCACCTCTCCTGCAAGAAATGACTTCGGGATCATTTTCACGATCACTACAGCTTCCACTGAAAGCCTCACTTCGATGACCTGAGTCTCATATCCGAGAAATGAAAAACGAAGCTTATATGATCCATCCCTGAGTCTGTAAAAATTGTACATACCATCCGGATCTGTAATTGCACCCAGGAATGTACCTTCAATACTCACTCCTGCTCCTGCCAGAGGATTACCTTTTTCATCAGTCACTATCCCCTGAATGACTGAAGAATTCTCCTGCGCTACAGAATTAACAGTGATCAGCAACATCAGAATAAAAATCAACCAATTAAGCTTTGTTTTCATTTCTTACCGTAGTTTTTACTTCAGGTTTAAGGTTCAAAATTCAAGATTCCAGGCTATGCCAGCCGAAGCCTTTTTTGACCTCCGTAGCCAAAGCGAAGGAGGTGGCGGGGGCTGGTACCTGGTTCCGGGTTAAATCTCTCAACCTTAACCTGAACCTCAACCTCAACCTTAACCTCTACCTTAACCTTAACCTTAACCTTAAATAATAATTAAATAAACCGCTGCTTTAATTTCCGGGCTGATTTCATGATTGATTTTATTTCCCTACGCCGGCATTATCCGGATCAGGTTCAAGGGTATGATCTCAGCCCGTCATATTAAGGCACCCCATTATCTGAAAGGACAAAGATAAAACCTTTTTTTCTGTAATTCAATTTTTTATTAAATTAGCTGGTGATTATGCCATCCGAAATGAAAGAACTTCTACGCAAACTCAATTATAAGGGATATAACAGGATACTGATGATTAATGCCGGAGATGACTTCCTCCGGAAGATGTCAGATGAACTCCGGGATGTAATAATTGACACTGAAATCGATCAGCGATGCCCGTATAATTTCATGGTGATATATGTAAAGAGAGTCAGGGAGGTAAATGATATTTCCCCGATGGCAATTCACAATCTAACTGCCGACGGAGTATTGTGGTTCTGTTATCCGAAAAAGACCTCAAAGAAATTATCATCTGATCTGGAACGCGATAAGGGATGGAAATCTCTGAATGACATGGGATTCTATGGAATCAGGATGGTTTCTGTGGATGATGACTGGTCAGCTATGAGGTTCCGGAACGTTAAGTATATCAAGTCGACATCGGGAAGGTATCCCAAACAGTAGGAGAAAGATGAGGGGGAGACAAGGAGCGGAGCGACGCAGTTCCGCAAAGCGGAAGGGGGAAGAAGGGAAAAGGAGATGAGATGAGGGGGAGAAAAGAAGGAGGGGGTGATGAGTAGACTGGGTGATAAGAAGAGCGATGAGGGTTGAGAGATTAGAGATGAGCGGTGAGAGATGAGCGGTGAGAGATGAGCGGTGACGAGCATAGAATCCCCTCCTGGGAGGGGCAAGGGGTGGGTGGATCGGGGACTAAGTGACTAAGGGACAACGGGAAGAAGAGGCGAAGAAACGAAGAGACTAGAGACTGCGATAAAACGGAACTCCAAGGCTTAATGAAACTTCTAAACTGCATTTTATACTCCGTCATGATCAAAACAACAAAAATATCCACTCCCCTTGGTGAAATGATTGCCGGTGCAACCGAAGAGGGTATCTGTCTGCTTGAATTTTCAGATGATAAAATTGTAACTGATGAAATGGCTGAACTGAAAGAATTGCTGGGCGCCGAAATAAAAGAAGGTCGCCGAAGACATCTGAGGCATCTGAAAAAACAGCTTAAGGAATATTTCGCAGGCAAAAGAAAGGTTTTTGACCTTCCCCTTGTTACTCCCGGGACTGAATTTCAAAAGGCTGTATGGAATGAGCTGTTGAAGATACCCTATGGAGAAACGGTATCTTATCATCAGCAGGCGGAGGCGATCAATAAACCGGGAGCTGTAAGGGCAGTAGGCAGTGCAAACGGTTCGAACAGAATAGCAATTATTATACCATGCCACAGGGTTATTGGAGCTGACAGAAAGCTGGTCGGATACGGAGGAGGATTAGAAAGGAAGCAATGGCTTCTTGACCACGAGAGAAAATTCTCCGGCAAACCTGTGGATATTTCACTTTTCTGACAGATATTATACTATAACCTTAATATTTCACAATGAGATCATTTTTTCTACACAAAGGCATTTATATTCTGTGTATTTCAGTCCTGCTAATCCTGATTACAGGATGCGCACAGAATGAACCGGTTGACCAGTGCCTTACGGGACATACTTACGGCTTCATAGGAGGTCTGTGGCACGGGTTCATCGCTCCTTTTGACTTTATCGGTATGCTTTTCAGCAAAGAAATAACGATGTATGCACAAAACAATAATGGCGGATTATATGCACTGGGATTTCTATTAGGTGGCGGAGGCTGGGGTTTCTTCGGGGGAAGAGGCGTACACAGATTTCACCATACAAGAGTTGATTACCGTTCCAGGAAATTCGATGATGCAGTTATTATTGAATAATTAGCCGGTAATCAGTAGCCGGTAATCAGTATTCGGTATTCGGTATTCGGTATTCGGTATTCGGTAATTCTGAACCGATTACCGATTACTGATTACCGATTACTTTAAACCTGAAACCTGAAACCTGGAATAAGAAATATACTTTGAAACCACCAAATAAACAACATAATGAAAATCTACAAACATTTTATTCTTCTCCTTGCAGCCCTGAGTATCATATTCAATAGCTGCTCGGGTCCTTTAAATGAAGCCGGAACCGATCTTGAAAAGGGCTTTATGGATCCTCCCGAAAGTGCCAGACCCAGAGTATGGTGGCACTGGATGAACGGTAACATCACAAAGGAAGGGATAAGAGCCGACCTTGAATGGATGAGCCGTACAGGTATCGGCGGATTCCAGAATTTCGACGCCAGTCTGGCAACTCCTCAGATTGTCGAAAAACGACTAATATATATGACCCCTGAATGGAAAGATGCTTTCCTGTTCACCACAAGGCTTGCTGATTCTCTCGGGCTTGAAATGACTATTGCCGGATCTCCCGGATGGAGCGAAAGCGGCGGACCATGGGTCACCCCTGCCCAGGCGATGAAAAAACTGGTCTGGAGCGAGGTAAGGATTGATGAAGGGAAATCTTTTGATAGTGTACTTCCGCAACCACCGTCAACATCAGGCGTTTATCAGAATATCCCCGCCCAGAGCCGGATACCGGAACCCCTGCCCGAATATTATAAGGATATTGCAGTTATTGCATACAGGTTGCCCTCTAATGATTTGTCCATGACAGAACTGAATCCAAAAGTAAGCTCAAGTGGAGGAAAGTTTTCATTATCAGCTCTTACCGACGGAGACCTGACAAATCATTCCTTCCTGCCTGCTGCACGGACAAATAACAAAGCATGGATCCAGTTTGAATTCAGAGATCCTCAAAAGGTTCATTCCCTGACACTCGTCTCCAGTGAACAGGGAATTAACTATGGTCCCGGCAAAAACAGGGTGCTGGAAGTCTCTGATGACGGGAAACAGTTCACCACAGTATTTGAAATACCCGGACCTTCAAACATTCCGCGTACATATACATTTCCTCCGGTAACAGGACAGTTTTTCAGGATCTCTTATATTACTCCCGAACTTCCTCCAAGATCCGGATTTATCACTCCTCCGGCAAGCGGTTCACCACCACCGCCTCCTCCTCCGCCACCAGGTGTACGCATCCCGGAAATCATTCTTCATACAGTTGCACGGATTAACCGTGCTGAAGATAAAGCCGGATTTACTGCCGCCTTCGGATTATTTGATCTGGCTACCCATGCTGGAGCTGATGAGGATGCTGTAAGTAAACCGGATATTATTGACCTTACAGAAAAGACGGGACCTGATGGAAGACTTACCTGGACCCCTCCGGCCGGACGATGGAAAATTATAAGGTTTGGCTATTCCCTTACAGGCAGGCAAAATCATCCTGCATCACCAGAAGCAACCGGACTTGAAGTAGATAAGCTTGATGCAGGACATGTAAAGGCATATTTTGAACATTACCTCGATCAGTACAAGGATGCCACCGGAGGCCTTATGGGGAACAGAGGATTGAAATATATTATTATCGACAGCTGGGAAGCCGGTGTTCAGAACTGGACTGACAGCATGAGGGTTGAGTTCAAAAAGCACCGCGGATACGATATGCTGCCATGGATGCCTGTCCTCACAGGACAGATAGTTGAAAGTGCAGATGCAAGTGAAAAATTCATGTTTGATTTCAGAAAAACAATTGGAGATCTGACTGCTGAAAACCACTATGATCAGCTGACAACAATTCTTCATAACCGCAATATGGGCCGTTATTCTGAATCGCATGAGGGCGGACGGGCATTCATCGGAGATGGAATGGAAGTTAAACGCACCGCTGATATTCCAATGAGCGCTACCTGGACACCCGGAACTATCGACCAGGACGAGAACGGAGATGTTGCAATCAGATACAGAGCCGATGTCAGGGAATCAGCATCCGTGGCACATCTTTACGGCCAGAAATTTGTCGCTGCCGAATCGATGACTGCCAGGGGAAATACCTGGGCCTTCTCGCCGGAAAGACTTAAGCCGACTGCCGATATGGAACTGGCAATGGGACTGAACCGTTTTGTAATTCATACCTCGGTGCATCAGCCTGTAAATGATAAAATACCCGGACTGGGACTCGGCCCCTATGGCCAATGGTTTACGAGACACGAAACCTGGGCAGAGCAGGCAGAACCATGGATCACTTATCTTTCACGGAGTTCATTTATGCTTCAACAGGGGCAATTCGTTGCAGATGTTGTATATTTCTATGGTGAAGACAGTAACATAACAGCTTTATTCGGTAATAAATTACCAGATATCCCGGACAGCTATAACTATGATTTTATAAATGCCGATGCACTTGTAAATCTCCTGTCAGTTAAAGATAACAGGATAATTGCACCAACCGGTATGAGCTATGCTGTTCTGGCCCTTGACGAGAACAGCCGTAATATGTCACTGCCGGTACTCCTGAAAATACGCAGCCTTGTTGAAGCCGGAGCAATTGTTGCCGGTCCTAAACCTGTAAAATCCCCGGCTTTAATCGATAATACCGATGAATTTCAGTCTGTTGTAAATGTACTATGGAAAACTGAAAATGGTGAAAACACTGTCGGAAAAGGTAAAATAATTTCCGGAAAAACGGTTGCGGAAGTTCTATCAGCTTTAGACATACAGCCTGATTTCGAATATACAAAACCGCAACCGGATACAAAGATCATGTTCGTCCACAGGAAACTCGGAAAAGCAGATATTTACTGGATCAATAACCGGAACAACCGAAGTGAGAAAGTGGAAGCATCATTCAGAACCGAAGGAATGGCTCCTGAAATATGGCAACCTGTGTCCGGCAAGATAGAACCCGTCTCTTATATTATTGAAAATGGACAAACCAGAGTACCACTGAATCTTGATCCGAATGATGCATTGTTTATTGTATTCCGCAAGCCGGGTAGAGCAACCTCTCTGACTTTACCTGAAACAACCGAAACTCCACTGGAAACAATATCAGGTTCATGGGCTCTAAGCTTCCAGCCCGATCGGGGCGCTCCGGCAAAAATAACCATGGATAATCTTGGTTCCTGGACTGAAAATACAGATCCGGGAGTTAAATATTTCTCCGGGACGGGAACATATACAAAAACAATCAGCGCTCCGGAAAGCTGGTTTGAAAATAACAATAAGCTTTGGCTGGATCTGGGTTCGGTAAGAAATATTGCAGAGGTAACAGTAAATGGAAAGTATCTCGGAATAGTCTGGAAAAAACCCTTCAGATTGAATGTTACTGATGTTCTCAAACCGGGTGAAAACTCACTTGAAATAAAAGTAACGAATTTGTGGGTCAACAGGCTTATCGGTGATCAGCAGCCTGATATCACAAAGAAATACACATATACAACCCAGGCATTCTACCAGGCCGATTCACCATTACTTCCTTCGGGTTTACTTGGACCGGTACAGATAGTTAGTTTGTCAGGATTATAATGATTCGTTCTTTTTTGACTTGCTGTTTTTCAGAGCTTTGAACACGAGATAGATCACAAATGCAGCCCCGAGGAAATAGAGAATATACTCTATATATGGGAATATTTTATCTCTGATGTCGTAGATGAAATATCCAATAACCGCCAGAATGATATTCCATATCCCTGCACCGGCCGTTGTATAAAGAATAAAATTACGGATATTCATCTTTGAAAGTCCGGCAGGAATCGAAATGAGCTGGCGTACAGCCGGAACCAGCCGTCCAACAAAAGTTGAGGCATTACCGTGCTTAATAAAATATTCCTCAGCATGCTGAACCTTTTCCTTGGATAAAAGCATCATACGTCCGATTTTTGAGTCTGCCAGCTTGTAAACCAGAGGCCTCCCAAGATATAAAGAGAGGTAATAATTGAAAATAGCCCCAATGATGGCTCCGATTGTGCCGGCAAAAACAACGCCGAATACGTTCAGGCCACCCTGTGCTGCCTTGTATGCAGCAAACGGTATTACAACTTCTGAGGGGAAAGGAATAAACGAACTCTCAATCGCCATCAGCAGACCTATTGTAAAGTAATTCAGATTGACCATGTACCAGTCAACCACTGACTGTATTATCTCCATAAACGGTTCTTATTTAAGGGCACAAAGATAACATTATTGAGTTACCTGTCAATTCAGCAGGCAGCATAAGCTGTCACTTCAGCCGCTTATACCCCAGGATAACTACACTCGCTGATCGTGGCTCAAGCTGTAAATTCAGCTTTCCACCGGTTATTGTAACAGGTTTTGAGGAAGGATAAATAAGCTTCGGATCGGAAATTGAATTATAGTCATATAATCCGTCCGATCTGAGTATTGAAATCTCACCCGTTTTCATCACTGAGGCACCTGATGTATTCAATTGTACCGACCTGGCAGTCGAAGAAGTATTTATAAGCCTGATATATACTCTTGAAGAATCCTTATCGATCGTTCCGCTTGCAAAAAGACTGTCAGCTCCGGACAGAGGTTTCCCGGATTGCAGTACAGGAATCACTTGTGTCCCTCTGTGTGTTGAGAACATTTTCTGAACATAATAGTTAGGCGTTCCGATAGTCTTAAGATTATCAAACCATATAAGGTCGGGGCGCCATTGCCAGGCATCGACATGTGCAAGTAACGGTGCATAGGAAGCCATATGTACAACATCAGCATTCCTCTCGAGTCCGGTCATGAATGCAGCTTCTGATAATGCGCTAATCCAGGTATTTCTTGACTCCGGTGCCTCGCCGTCCTTCCCGTGTGCAGCATATTCACCTGCAAAGACTTTGATTCCTTTTCTGTCATAATTATCATATCGTGAAGCGTTACTCTGGAACCATTCCGGAGGCATATAGTAATGTTCATCTATCAGTGCAGGATTCAGCTTCTTCAGCTCAGTCCAGGCATAATCGAAATATGCCCCGGATGCAGATGGCCCGGATCCCGAAACTATCTTTATCTCCGGATGCTTAAGATTAAGAACCTTTTCGAATTCCCTGTAACGTTCAATATATTGTTCTTCCCACTGCTCATTGCCTATCCCCAGATATTTGAGGTTAAACGGTTCAGGATGTCCCATTGAAGCTCTAAGTCCTCCCCATTTAGTTGTTGCTGATCCGTTTGCAAATTCAATCAGATCAAGTGCATCCTGAATATAAGGATCAAGTTCATTAAGCGGAACCACCTCTGCGGCATTGAACTGGCACGACATCCCGCAATTCAATATAGGGAGAGGTTCAGCTCCCAGATCTTCCGACAGAAGAAAATATTCATAAAATCCAAGCCCGAAGCTCTGAAAATAATCCGGAGCCTGCCTGTTCCTCATTTCGACGTTCCAGCGGTTTATTATCATTGTACGCTCTTCAACAGGACCGACAGTATTCTTCCACTGGTAACGGTTTTCAATATTCCTGCCTTCTACAATACATCCGCCCGGGAACCTGACAAAGCCCGGCTTCAGATCGGCTATCATTTCAACAATATCTTTTCTCAAGCCTCCCGGCCTCCCCATCCATGTATCTGCCGGAAAAAGTGAAACCATATCAATATCAAGTGTGCCCTGACCGGTAAATGTCAGCCTCAGTGTGGCTTCAGCCTCGGTTCTTGTGGCTTTAAATGAAGCCTGATATTTATCCCATGATGCTGTAAAACCATCAATCACAGCTTCTCCGATTATTTCATCTCCCTGACCTAAGAGTTCTATCTTCATTTTCAGACCGGAACCAGCTAAGATCTTTGCAGATACCGAGAAGTTATATTGAATATCCTGCTTTATCCCCATTCCCCGGAATCCCTCATTTATCATTGCGAATATTCCTTTTGCAGGATCGATTACAACTGAAATGTAATGAGGATTGGAGGGATTAGCCGGGGAATAGAAAGTGGGGACGAGTCTTCCTCGTCCGTTATCGCGACCCTGCCTCCATCCCATCAATGGCAGAGTAAACTCGAAGGATCTGTTCTTTACAAGTTCGGCATAGATACCTCCGTCAGCAGCGAAATTTATATCCTCAAAGAATACTCCCCACATCGTAGGCTGCACCTCCGCTATTGGTTTGTTGAGGATGACCGATACTTCAGTTGCCTTCTGCGAATAAACAGGTAAGCAAAATACCAGGACTGAGATGGAAATTAAGCCATGTTTCAGAAATCTTTTCATTTGAAAGGAATTATATAATTTTTTGACTTTTCGCAGATGTTTCAGGTTTCAGGTTACAGGCTTTGCCAGCCGAAGCCTTGGCGAAGGCTGGTTCCAAGTTACAAAAATTCCAGGTTTAAAGGATTTGGTATTCGGTATTCAGTATTCAGTATTC
>CAZWUB010000122.1:0-11052 GCA_964637415.1 uncultured Rikenellaceae bacterium | reverse complement strand
ATAATTATTTTTCCAGAGATCAATCTGAGCCAGGGTCTGATTACTGAATGAATTACTCATTACAAATGAAGGATGGCCTGTTGCACAACCCAGGTTTACAAGTCTTCCTTCGGCAAGCATGAAAATTGCATGTCCGTCAGCGAAAACATATTTATCTACCTGTGGCTTTATATTTATCTTATTGACTTCTTCCAGTTCGTTGAGTGGATCCACCTGTATCTCGTGATCAAAATGGCCGATATTACATACTATAGCCTGATCTTTCATCTTTTTCATATGATCAACAGTGATGACATCCTTGTTACCTGTTGCCGTCACATAGATGTTACCCTCATCGAGTGTATCTTCAACTGTCTTAACTTCAAATCCTTCCATTGAAGCCTGAAGGGCACATATCGGATCAATTTCTGTAACAATAACCCTTGCACCATAGGCTTTCATCGATTTGGCGCATCCTTTTCCCACATCGCCATAACCGCAAACGACAACAACTTTCCCGGCTATCATCACATCGGTTGCACGTTTTATTCCGTCGGCCAGAGACTCGCGGCAACCATAGAGATTGTCAAATTTAGATTTTGTTACTGAATCGTTAACATTCATTGCAGGTACCAGCAATTCACCATTCTCAAGCATATGATAAAGTCGGTGAACACCGGTTGTCGTTTCTTCTGAGATCCCTTTCATATCTTCGACGGCACGATGCCATCTGCCTGGTTCCTCTGCCAGAATTTTCCTGAGAGTGGCAAACACTATTCCTTCCTCCCTGCTTGAAGGTTTGCCGTCGAGAACCGACGGGTCATTTTCAGCTTTATATCCAAGATGTACCATTAGAGTAGCATCCCCTCCGTCATCGACAATAAGATTCGGCCCTTTCCCTCCGGGAAATGCCAGAGCCCTTGCAGTACACCACCAGTATTCTTCAAGAGACTCCCCCTTCCAGGCAAATACCGGTATACCTTTTTCCGCAATTGCAGCTGCTGCATGGTCCTGTGTTGAGAAAATATTACAGCTTGCCCATCTTACATCCGCACCAAGCTCTGCAAGTGTCTCTATAAGTATTGCTGTCTGGATTGTCATGTGAAGGGAACCTGTTATCCTGGCCCCCTTTAGAGGTTTCTCATCCGAGTATTTCGTCCTGATGGCAAGTAGTCCGGGCATCTCCTTTTCCGCAATCTCAATCTCTTTCCTGCCAAAACCGGCAAGAGAAATATCTTTTACTTTATAATCGGCTTTTTCAGTAATTACTGTCATATTTATAATTTTTAGAGCTGCAAATTTAACAAATTCCAGGCAGTTTATGTTCACTTTAGCATTCTGATTGCATCATCCCTGTCAATCATCATCTGACGTGCAAGCTGATCAGTATTTTCAAATTTTATCTCATCACGGAGACGATACCTGAAAATTATCTCAAGTTCGCTTCCATAGATATCTTCTTCGAAATTGATAATATGCACTTCTATTGACCTCATCGCCGGATCATCATTGACTGTAGGGTTGGTACCGATGCTTAACATACCGGGAAGCAATGACCCTCCTGTCTGAACTTCAACAGCATAAACACCATCAGCCGGTACCAGCTTATATTTATCATCAGGTTCTATGTTTGCCGTGCGAAAACCTATTTTCCGGCCGATCTTTCTTCCCTCAACAACCCTGCCCCTGAGAGAATAATTGTATCCAAGCCACCTGTTAGCCTCATCCGGTCGGCCTTTCAGCAGCGCATCCCGGATCCTTGAAGAACTGATAACAGCTCCATCAGCCTCCATGCCATCAACCTGTTCGACAATAAAACCAATCTCCCCTGCAGATTTTTTCACATTGTCAAAATTCCCCTCGCCCTTATATCCGAAATGATGATCATGACCGACAATAAGATGACTTGTTCCTATTTTCCCGATAAGGATATTTTTTACAAAATCAGACGCCTTCATCCTGCTGAATCCGGCAGTAAATTCCAGGATGATAAGATGGTCTGTCCCGGCTTTTGCAAGGAGGGTCTCTTTTTCTTCAATTGTTGAAAGAAATGAGAGTTTTCCCGGTCTGGTTTCAAGCACCAGCCTGGGATGGGGATTGAAAGTTATCACAACAGATTCCCCGTTACGCTCTCCTGCTCTTGAAATAAGCTTCTGAAGAAGTGCAACATGACCCCGGTGTACTCCGTCAAAAATGCCGATAGTCACAACCGGACTGATAATATTCAACGAATCATATCCGTGATGAATGATCATCTCATGAAGTTGTTCCTGCAAAAATAAGAAAGCGCTTCAATAAGAAACAGTTTTATGATTTAGTTTTCGTACTTTTATCTGAAGATACTTAATTACGGATATTTTATGAGTACCAGGAAGTTCTATTTATCCGATCCATGGCTGAAGCAGTTCACGGAAGCCATTGATGGCCGGTATAACAGCTGCCATCAGAAGGAAAAAAGTCTGACAGTGAACGGATCCCTTGTTGATTTTGCGATGGGACATTTTTTTTATGGTCTTCACCGGGAAGGTGAGAAATGGATTTTCAGGGAGTGGGCTCCCAATGCCACAGCGATATTTCTTACAGGGACCTTTAACAACTGGAAAGAAAAATCCGCTTATGAAATGCGCAGGATCAACAAGCAGGGCGACTGGGAAATATCACTTCCATTATCTTCAATGAATCACGGAGATCTTTATAAATTATCAGTTCACTGGCATGGAGGTAAAGGAGAACGTATCCCTTCATATGCAACAAAGCTGGAACAGGATGATGTCACAAAGATATTTTCCGCACAGGTATGGTCACCCGCTGAAGCCTATGAATGGAAAATTAAAGATTTCCGGCCTGAAAAAAATGCCCCCGTAATCTATGAGGCGCATATCGGAATGGCCACTGAAGAATACAGGACCGGTACTTACCGTGAATTCACCCGTGATTTAATTCCTTACATTGCCGAAGCCGGGTATAACACTATCCAGCTCATGGCTATACAGGAACATCCTTTCTACGGATCTTTCGGATACCATGTATCAAGTTTTTTTGCTGCTTCTTCAAGATTCGGGTATCCCGAAGACCTTAAAGAGCTAATCGACACCGCACATGCTTCGGGATTAAGGGTTATTATGGACCTGGTCCATTCCCATTCGGTAAAAAATGTAAATGAAGGACTGGGACTTTTTGACGGATCACCCGGACAGTATTTTCACACGAATGAAAGGAGGAACCATGTAGCCTGGGACTCTTTATGTTTTGATTACGGGAAAGATAAAGTAATTCACTTCCTCTTATCAAACTGCAGGTACTGGCTTGAAGAGTATAAATTTGACGGTTTCCGCTTCGACGGTATAACAAGCATGATCTACTATGATCATGGCCTGGGAAAGAACTTCACCACATACGGTGATTATTTTGACGGGGGACAGGATATTGATGCAATAGTGTATCTCTATCTTGCAAATAAAATGATACACGAATTCAGGCCTCATGCACTTACAATTGCCGAGGAGATGAGCGGGATGCCTGGCCTGGCTGCTGATACAGCTTCAAGAGGTTACGGCTTCGACTACAGGTTATCGATGGGAGTGCCCGACTTCTGGATCAAACTTGTAAAGGAGATCGTCGACGAACACTGGGATATGGGTACAATTATGCACGAGCTGTCCCAACACCGTCCTGAAGAAAAGGTAATCTCATACTGTGAATCTCACGACCAGGCGCTTGTAGGAGATAAAACACTTATTTTCAGGATGATAGATGCTGAAATGTATACGGGGATGAACATTTCATCCCATAGTCTTGTAATCGACCGCGGCATAGCATTGCATAAGATGATCAGGCTGATAACTTTCAGTACTGCAGGTGGCGGTTATCTTAATTTTATGGGAAATGAATTCGGACATCCCGAATGGATCGATTTCCCAAGGGAGGGAAATAACTGGAGTTATAAATATGCAAGGAGGCAATGGAATCTCGTAAAGGACCAGGATCTTAAATACCAGTATCTTGCGGCTTTCGACAGAGAAATGGTGAAGCTTCAGGGTGAATATAAGATCCTTGATGAGCCCTACATAGGCAGGATATATGAAAACAGCTTTGACAAGGTAGCAGCCTATACGAGAGGAGACCTGCTGTTTGTATTCAATTTCCACCCTTCCAGATCATTCACTGATTATGGAATTCCTGTAAAAGGGAAGTTCAGGATATTAATAGATTCTGACGATCCAGCCTTCGGCGGATTTGACCGGATTGACAGGAGCAGTATCTATTTCGCAATGAAGAAATCATCGAGACAGACAATCAATGTGCCTTTCTACCTGTATCTGTATCTTCCCTCCCGCACAGCTGTTGTGTTTAAAAGAGAACCTGTTAAAATGGCCACCGATCTTTAGTCGATCCACCTCAGCAGGTAGAAATCCTGTTTATGAGGAAGATCTTTGTGCTTTGGATATATCCTTATGCCATAGAAAAATGCCCCGGCCTTTTCAGGAATAAGCTTGGCTCTGTAAAGGCATTTGCCGCTCTTGCTGCTTACGAGGGTGAATTCCTTGCTGTCGACAAATTCATGTTCGCCATGCTTGCTCATATGGGTAATTATAAATTCTACCCCTACGTTTTCCTTCGGGATCTTTTTAATATTCAAAGCTATTTCTGCTTTATAATCGTGGCCTGAATGGTAAATATTTTCTCCGGGCTTTTCAAAACTGTAGTTCACGACTTCAATATTATCCCATTCCTCTATCATTGTCTTTTTCCAGGCAGCAAGATCTTTTGCCTTTTCAAAATTATTGGCAATTAAATATTTATTACGTTCATAAAGCTTGCTGTAATATTTCTCATAATAATCATCAAGCTGCCTTTTCATTGTAAACTCAGGAGCTACTTTTACGATAGTGTTTTTGACATGGCTTATCCATTCAACCGGGATCCCGTTCCCGTCATATGAATAGTATGCCGGAACAATTTCATATTCAAGCATATTATAAATAGTCTCGGCATCAATGTCGTCCTGCAGATCCTGGTTGGCAAAGATCCTTTTCTTGGGTAATGCCCAGCCTGCATAAGCTCTGTAACCTTCGACCCACCAGCCGTCTAGAACGCTGAAATGAGTTGTTCCGTTCATTACAGCCTTTTCTCCGCTGGTACCGGATGCTTCCATCGGTCTTGTGGGTGTATTCATCCAGATATCGACACCCTGGACCATATATTTCGCCAGTTCGATGTCATAATTTTCGAGGAAGATCACTTTACCGGCAAATTGCGGCATCTGGGATACTTCGAAGACCCTTCTGATAAGGTCCTGACCACCACCGTCATGCGGATGAGCCTTACCGGCATAAATAAACTGAACAGGCTTATCGGGATTATTAACAATTTTAGCCAGTCGGTCAAGGTCCCTGAAGAGCAGTGATGCTCTCTTGTATGTGGCGAAACGGCGTGCAAATCCTATTGTCAGCGCTTTGTCATCGAGATGTGTGCTTATATTCAGCAGAGTTCTGGGGCTGACATGTTTATCTATCATATCCGTCTGAAGCCGCTTCCGTATGTTTGTGAAAAGTAACTTCTTCAGTTGCTTTTTGATTTCATAGATACGTTTATCATCAACAGTATATATTTTTTCCCACTGTGATCTGTCTGTCTGATCAAAATTCTCAGTTCCGGTAATCTCTGTCCACAATTCTTTCCACTGATTTGCCGTCCATGTGGGCTGGTGTACTCCGTTTGTCACATAACCAATAAAGAGTTCTTCCTTAAGGTAGCCCGGCCAAAGTTTATTGAACATCCCCTGGCTTACCTCGCCATGAAGCTTGCTTACACCGTTTACTTCCTGGGACATTCTTGTGGCAAGATAGCTCATATTGAATTTCCTGTCGGGATCACCTTCGCATCTTCCAAGTGCAATAAGGTCTTCCCAGGATATATTCAGACGGCTGTGATAATGAGAGATATATTTCCTGAGCATATCCTCATCGAAAGCATCATGCCCTGCCGGTACAGGAGTATGGGTTGTAAAGAGTGTTGATGACCTTACAGCTTCAAGAGCCTGATTAAATGTAAGATGATGTGTTTCGATCATCGTTCTGAGCCTTTCAAGGCTTATAAAGGCCGAATGTCCTTCATTACTGTGGTAAAGATCGGGTTTGATTCCCATAGCATCGAGAGCCCTGATTCCGCCTATACCAAGTATAAGTTCCTGCCTCAGCCTGTTCTCGTGATCGCCTCCATACAGGTAATGAGTTACTGACCTGTCAGAGGGTGAATTATCATCAAAATCAGTATCAAGTAATATCAGGCTTACTTTACCCACTTTAGCCTCCCATACCCGTATCTTTACAGTTCTTCCGGGCCATACAACACCCACTGTAAGATGATTGCCATCCTTGTCTTTTACCGGACTTACGGGAAGCCTTGAAAAGTCCTCCGCCTCATAAATTGTCAGCTGTTCGCCTTTCGGTCCCAGCTTCTGTCTGAAATAACCGTACCTGTAAATGAATCCGACCCCTATGATCTTTATATTTGAGTCGCTTGCCTCCTTCAGGTAATCACCTGCAAGTATGCCGAGACCTCCGGAATATATCTTAAGGCATGGATGAATACCAAATTCCATGCTGAAATATGCCACTGAAGGCTTTTCGGGATCATCGGCCCTATTCATATAATCCCTGAAGTTCTTGTCAACGTTTCTCAGATCAGTAACAAATTCATCATCATCCTCCAGAACCAGCAGTCTTTTATAATCTATTTTTTCAAGAAGGATTTTAGGATTATGTTTTACCTCTTCCCAAAGGGAGGGGTCCATCCTCCGGAATATTGACTCAGCATCAGTGTTCCACGACCACCAGAGGTTATTTGCAAGATCTTTCAGTGCAGCCAGTTTTTCCGGAACATCGCTCTGGACATAAATATCCTTCCACACAGGCACCTGGTGTGGTTTCCTTGTGATCAGACCGGGTGCTTCGACAAATCTTGCAAAATCTCTTGGTTCATCCCTTCTTTCACTGCTCTTCAGAAGGGCTTTTTCGTATCCGGTAAAATAAAATTTGACAAGGCTGTCCCACATTGCTATCCTCGAGATATCGTGAGCCTTTGCCCTGGCTTCGCTTATTTCATTGTCACTGAGATTATTAAACATCCACATGAATTCCCTCATCTCAGTGGTAACCTTGCTTTCGTTGTCATCAGTCCTCTCAATAATTGCAATTCCGTTACCGTGATTCTGGAAATATTCCTTAACCCAGAGGCCAAATCCTGAAAGGGATGTTGTAACTGTCGGAATTGAGAACATCAGGCTTTCCAGGGGAGTATATCCCCAGGGTTCATAATAAGAAGGAAATACCGAAAGGTCGAATCCTATGAGCAGATCATAATAACTCAGATTGAAAATACCATCATTGCCGTTCAGATAGGAAGGCGCAAAAATTATTTTGACCTGTGATTTTTCATCATTCAGAAGATGGTTTGCACTTATCCTCTGAAGGACAGGATCAGATTCCGGATAATGAAGGCTGTGAGTAAGATACTTGTCTCCCCCGTTCCGGTTTGCATTATTATTAAGGATATCAATAATATCCTGTCGTGGTCCTTTGTGATATGCAGGCATCAGGATAAATGCAACATATACCTTTTTCAGGTTATCTTTTTTATTGAGGCTTCCAAGCGAATCAATAAAGATATCCACACCCTTATTCCTGAATTCATATCTCCCGCTGTTAACAATGAACATACAATCTTCAGGAATGGTATATCCAAGAACCGCTTCAGCTACATTTTTAAGTTTCAGTCTCGCTTCTTTCCGCTTATCATCAAAAAGACCCGGTCCCGGAACAAATGAGTCCTCAAAACCGTTAGGAGTAACAATATCTACGTCTTTGCCAAGGAAATGGCTGCATTCGCGCGAGGTGATCTCACTAACCGTTGTAAAGACATCGGCTTCGATCGCGGATAATTTTTCAAGCGATTGTTTGGCAATTACATTGAATTCGCGTGCGACCTGTCCGGGGACAAAATCCTTCATGTTGCCGTAAAGCGGACGGTTATTACCTGCAACACATCTTCCGAGAACAGTAGCGTGAGTGGTGAATGCTGTAGCGATCCATGGAGCTTTATGTTCAAGGTGCAAAATACCAGTACCTGTCATCCATTCATGGAACTGGGCTATAATATTATGATGCTCATGGTAAAAGGTAGTGAAGCTTTCAATGATCCTGCCCGCAGCATACCCGAAGAGTGCCGGTTCAATATAATCCCACTGTCCTGATATACTGTCGAGTTTATATGTTTCCCAGAACTTTGCAAATATTTCATTCTGTTGTCCGAAAAATGGTGTGAAGTCTATCAGGAAGACAACAGGTTTGCCTGCAATATTCCATCTTCCGGCTTTGATCTTCAAACCTTCTGATTCCGCCATTCCCCTCCATTCGGCATAAAGTGTATCATCCGGGATGAATTCAGGATTTTTCACTTCTTCCCTCCAGACGTCAGGGCCGATGAGTATGTAATTATCCCCCAGTTCTTCAACAATATTCAGCGCTTTTGTAGAGATTACAGTATGAATACCACCGACCTTATTACATACTTCCCAGCTTGTTTCAAATAGAAAATCAACCTTCATTTTTATAATTTAGAGTATAACATTTGATCTATTCATGATTACCGATAGTCATATTATTTTTTTGACTTTTTTACTGCTTTAGTCTTCTTTCCTGCTGCAGGTTTCTTTTTTGCTGCAGGTTTCTTTTCAGCTTTTTCTCCTGAAGTTTTCTCAGGAGCAGGCGTTTTAGCCACTTTCACTTTTTTGCCTGATGTAGAGCTTGTCTTCAGCATATGTGCAAGATCTTTCATTGATGGACTGTATCCCTTCACTGAAGTGTCAGCTTCCAGGTCTCCCTGTACTTTCTTCTTTGAAAGTGAACTGATCTCTGCAGCCTGTTTTTCAATTAACCTGTCTTTTTCATGAAGCAGGTTATCCAGCCTGGATATCTGTATCTGCTCATTGGTGTCAGGCAGGCACCTGTTCACCCTTATCTCAAAATCACTCAAAACATTCATATAATTCATAAATGCATCATAAGGTGTTTCATAAGGATTGAAATATGCATGAACAGCTCCGTCGGAAAAGAACTTTGTAGCCATGTAATAAAAATGGTCGCTCGACTGCAGGTATTCCCAGTCGAGGTTCATTTGTTGATCGTTGCAACGTTTTACTTTATCAGCTAACTCATAAAGCTTGTCGAGAGCTGCTGCCTGAAGTTCATTTCCC
The DNA here is from genome assembly GCA_964637415.1 of uncultured Rikenellaceae bacterium. Taxonomy (GTDB): domain Bacteria; phylum Bacteroidota; class Bacteroidia; order Bacteroidales; family VadinHA17; genus LD21. The sequence continues at coordinate 1,817 of CAZWUB010000122.1, read as the reverse complement.
AGCCAGGCTGTGATATCGCGCTCCTCATCAGCCCATGATATAGGAGACGGAATGTTTATAGCCGCCACCGGCTGTAAGGTCTCTGCTATCTCGGAAGGGGTCATGAATCTGAAGGGTGTCTTCTTAAGGATTATCCCCGGCAGATGCTGAAGGAAGTCGAATATTCCCGTTTCTTTCCAGTTATGTTCCCCGAAGGTTTCATAATCAAGAAAGATATTCAGCAGATCGCTTTTCGGAGCAAGCTTATTTATCCACGAAGCATATTTCTCAGCTGTAAGAGGCCATGCGCTCCACGATCTGTTTGAAAACCTGAAGGCAATATCGTCGCTCATTACAAAATTCCTCAGGAGGACTTTCAGCCTTGGATTTATAGCGTTGCAATATAAGAAATTAGGGCTCTTCCATCCAAGAATATGCTTTGCTCCTTCAGTGAGAATCGATTTAAATCCCATGTCTGCAACCCACGATCCGATCTGGTCGGAATAGATAAGTTCGGTATTTCTGAAAGAACTTGTTTCAACACCCAGATAAGTTTTCATCATGTCCCTGTGCAGGTCTACCTGTTGTTCAAACTGGATCTTGCTTTTAAGGGATGCAAGAGAATGAGAATCTGTTTCAGAAAGGAACTCCACCATACCTGTTTCAGCCAGCTGCCGGAATGACTCAAGCACCTCGGGTGCATATAACCTGAACTGGTTGATAACGATACCTGAAAGTGAAAAGGTTACTTTAAACTTACCCTTATTCTTACGGATAAGGTCGAGGATGATCTTATTTGCCGGAAGGTAGCATTTATCTGCTACTTTCCTCATTATTGATTCATTTGAGAAATCATCATAATAATAATGATCATGTCCCAGATCAAAAAACCTGTAGCGTTTCAGCCTGAATGGCTGATGAACCTGAAAATAAAAGCAAATTGCCTTTGTTCCTGCTGCACTCATATTTTATCGCTTATTTTTTCCAAACTACTCTTTCATAAATATCCCGTACATGTCTTGCCGAATTATCCCATTTCAGTCTTATAACCTCCTCCTTGCCGTTTCTTGTGAACATATTTGCAAGGGCAGGATAGTTCAGTATTCCGTAAATGGCATCTGCCATGGCATCAATATCCCAGAAATCGGTTTTTACGGCATGGGTCAGTATTTCAGCGACACCCGACTGTTTGCTGATTATAACAGGGACATTTGACTGCATTGCTTCGAGGGGGGAAATTCCGAAAGGCTCTGATACTGAAGGCATAATATAAACATCGCTCATTGCAAGCATAGTAAATACATCTCTTCCTTTTAAAAAGCCTGTAAAATGGAACCTGTCAGTGATCTTCAGAGCTGCAGCCCTTCTCATCATCCTCTCCATCATATCGCCTGATCCTGCCATTACAAATCTGACATTATTCATCATCTTCAGTACCTTATAAGCTGCTTCGATGAAGTATTCAGGACCTTTCTGAAGTGTGATACGGCCAAGGAAGGTGACAACCTTTTCATCAAATCCCTTGTTAACAATAATATCGTTTGAAAAATTAACCGGTTCAACTGCATTATATACAGTTTCTACCTTATCGGGATGAATATTATATTTATTAATGACGATCTCTCTTGTAAGGTTGCTTACTGTAATGATCTTTGATGCAGCATCCATACCCCTTTTCTCGATATTATAAACATCGGGATTTACACTTCCTCCGCTTCTGTCAAAATCTGTGGCATGGACATGGATCACGAGGGGTTTACCTGACACCTCCATGGCAGCGATGCCGGCCGGGTAGGTCAGCCAGTCATGTGCATGTATCAGATCAAAATCATTTTCCT
>CAZWUB010000121.1:0-11061 GCA_964637415.1 uncultured Rikenellaceae bacterium | reverse complement strand
ACTCCAAACTCCAAACTCCAAACTCCAAACTCCAAACTTTAAAAAATGTTTCTCCCAGGCAACACGGACCGCGCTATCCTCCATCTCGACCTCGACACCTTCTTCGTATCGGTGGAAAGGCTCAGGAACAGCAGGCTTATAGGCAAGCCTGTCATAATCGGAGGTATGTCGGACAGGAGTGTGGTATCGAGCTGCAGCTATGAAGCCAGGAAATTCGGGGTAAGTTCCGCCATGCCTGTAAGGATGGCCCGGATAATGTGCCCCGATGCAATAATAATCCGCGGCGATATGGAGGCATACAGCAACTATTCAAACATAGTTACTGATATAATTGCTGAAAAATCACCGCTTTATGAAAAGTCATCTATAGACGAACATTATGTCGACATAAGTGGTATGGACCGGTTCTACGGGTGCTATCAATGGTCGCATGAATTGCGGCAGCATATAATAAAGGAGACCGGATTGCCAATTTCGATAGGGCTTTCAATAAACAAAACAGTATCAAAGATCGCAACCGGTGAAGCAAAACCGAACGGAGAGATTGAAGTGGAAAAAGAGAAGGTCCTCCCCTTCCTCGATCCGCTCTCAATAGTCAAGATACCCATGATCGGACAAAAAACTTATCATGTACTACGCTCGATGGGTATTGCAACAATTTACACTCTCAGGAACATACCGGCAGAGATGCTCGAAAAGCTTATGGGCAAAAACGGTATTGAAGTATGGAAAAGAGCCAATGGGATAGACTCAACACCGGTGATCAGCTATTCGGAGCAGAAATCGATAGGTACCGAACATACATTCGAGAAGGACACTACCGACGTGGCCAGGCTGAACCAGATACTTGTAAGCATGGTCGAAAAGATCGCTTATGATCTCAGGAAGCAGGAAAAGCTTGCATCATGTGTAACTGTAAAAATAAGATATTCCAATTTTGATACGCACACTCTTCAGAAACGGATACCATATACCTCTTTCGATCATGTTATTACCAATGTTGCAAAAGAACTGTTTGAGCGGCTTTACCAGAGGAGAATGCTTATCAGGCTTATCGGCGTAAGGCTCAGTCACCTCGTCAGAGGCGTTCAGCAGCTCGATATGTTTGACGACACCCCCGAAAAAGTAAGCCTCTATATGGCAATGGACAGGATCCGAAGACGCTTCGGGCGGGATGCTGTGAGAAGAGCCGCCGGTGTAATGACAAACAACGAAAGAGAGGAAAAGGAGATCAAACGGCTCGAATATACCGAAAATGAACAGAAAATGATGGAAGAAAGGTTACGAGGATATATGATGCATGGATTCGGACACTGAATGGTGTTACGGCATTAAGGCGTTATGGCTTCACGGCCGTAATGCCGTAATACCATAATGCCTTAATGCCGTAATACCGTAATGCCGTAATACCGCAGCCATGTACTTAAACTGCCACTCATACTACAGCCTTCGCTACGGAACAATGTCCGTGGAACAGCTTGTAAAAAAAGCTGAAGAGACCGGTATTGACTCAATTGTACTTACCGATATTAATAATTCGACCGCAGTTCCTGAATTTGCCGGAGAATGTAAAAAGAATAACATCAGACCTGTTGCCGGGATTGAATTCAGAAAGGATAATGAGCTGCTATACACAGGAATAGCTCGTAATAACAAAGGGTTACAGGAGCTTAACGAATTCCTGTCACAACATAATTTTGAAAAGACCCCTCTCCCATTTCCGGCACCTGATTTTTCAGAAGCATATATCCTTTATTCCCGGGCAAAGCTTCCCGACAGGAAATTGTCAGGCAATGAATATACCGGAATAAGGATAAGCGAGGTGAACAGACTGCTGACAATCCACCCCCGAGAACGTAACCGGATGGTCATTATGCAGCCTGTAACCTTCAATGATCCTTCTGATATTTTCATCCATAAAAGCCTCAGGGCTGTCGACAACAATATTCTGCTAAGTCATCTGAAACCTTCACAGTGTGCCGGCGAAGATGAGTTCTTTTACTCTCCCGATACACTCAGAAACATCTTCGGCAGCTATCCCGACATAATCAATAACACAGTCAGCTTACTTGAAGATTGCAGCTTATCATTTGACTTCGATAATCATAAGAATAAAAAGATCTTCTCCGCCAGCCGGTACGACGATAAACTTCTTCTCGAAAAACTTGCATGGGACGGAATGATATACAGGTATGGAAAAAATAACAATGAAGCAAAGAAGAGAATTAAACATGAGCTGGAGATAATCGACAAGCTTGGTTTCTCGGCATATTTCCTTATAACCTGGGATATCGTAAGATACTCAATGGCCAGAGGCTTTTATCATGTCGGCAGAGGAAGCGGAGCAAATTCCATAGTTGCTTATTGCCTGAAAATCACAAATGTTGACCCAATTGATCTAAACCTTTACTTCGAGCGATTTATCAACCCTAAACGAAGCAGTCCACCCGACTTCGACATAGACTATTCATGGAAAGAGAGAGATGAAGTTATTGATTATATATTTAAAAGATACGGATATAATCATACTGCCCTTCTCGGAACAATAAGTACATTCCGGGGAAAATCAATAGTACGGGAGCTTGGAAAAGTTCACGGATTACCAAAGGAAGAGATCGATGCGCTGATCGATAATCCTTCATCCGCAACAAACTCCAGTGAAATAACCGATATTATCTTTTCAACCGGTCACAGGATTGCCGATTTTCCCAATATGAGGAGCATTCATGCCGGTGGAATTCTTATTTCCGAAGAACCGGTTTCATGCTATACTGCCCTCGATATGCCTCCCAAAGGATTTCCCACCACCCAGTGGGATATGTACACTGCTGAAGAAATCGGCTACGAGAAGCTCGACATACTAAGCCAGCGGGGCATCGGGCATATACGTGAAAGCGCTGAGATAATACTCCGGAACCGTTCAACAGATGTTGATGTTCATGCAATCCAGAAATTCAAAAAAGATCCGAAAATAAAGGAATACCTCAGAAACGGAGAAACAAAAGGGTGTTTTTATGTCGAAAGCCCGTCGATGCGCGGACTTCTCCAGAAGCTGAAATGTGATGATTATACAACCCTCGTGGCTGCCAGCTCAATTATCCGCCCCGGGGTAGCCCGGTCGGGAATGATGAGAGAGTATATTTACAGATTTCATAACCCCGATAAATTCAAATACTTACATCCGGTAATGAAAGAACAACTTGAGGAGACCTTCGGAGTTATGGTCTATCAGGAAGATGTCCTTAAGGTGTGTCATCATTTTGCCGGACTCGACCTTGCAGATGCAGATACACTTCGCAGGGCAATGAGCGGAAAGTACAGGTCGAAAAAGGAAATGCAGCGTATCGTTGACAAATTCTTCTCAAACTGCCGCGAAAAAGGTTATAGTGATGATCTGACAAAAGAGGTCTGGAGGCAGATCGAGTCGTTTGCGGGTTACTCATTCTCAAAGGCTCATTCAGCATCCTATGCAGTGGAGAGCTTCCAGAGCCTTTACCTGAAAGCTCATTTCCCGCTGGAATTCATGGTGGCTGTTATAAATAATTTCGGAGGATTCTACCGGACCTGGGTATATGTTCATGAAGCAAAACGCTGTGGTGCTACAATACAGCTGCCATGTGTGAACAAAAGCACTTATAAAACAACTATTTATGGATCAGACGTTTATATTGGATTCATTCACATTGCCGGCATTGAGGAAAGGATTGCCAGATCGATTGAAGAGATCCGGCAGGCAGAAGGCGATTTCACTGATCTTAACGATTTCGTATCAAAAGTCAACCCAGGACTTGAGCAGATAATCCTTCTTATCCGAACCGGTGCACTTCGGTTTACCGGAAAGAAAAAGGCCGTCCTGTTATGGGAAGCCCACATGATGATCAACAGAAGCAAGCCCGACCTGATCAGACCTCTCTTTGCCCCTCCCGTGAAAAACTTCACCCTGCCTGACCTTGAGCAGGATAAGCTTGATGATGCTTATGACGAAATTGAACTTCTCAGCTTCCCGGTTTCAATGACCTGGTTCGATATGCTTGAAACATCATTCCGGGGTGAAATGAAAGCGCGCGACATGATTAATCATGTCGGACAAAAAGTGAGGATGGTAGGTCACCTCGTTACAATCAAATATATAAAAACAATAAAGAAAGAGTGGATGAATTTCGGCTGTTTCATCGATAGTGAAGGAGATTTTTTCGATACAACCCATTTTCCCCAATCCCTGAAAAACTACCAGTTCAAAGGAGCAGGCACATACCTGGTACTGGGAAAAATTGTTGAGGAATTCGGGTATGCATCTCTGGAGGTTGAAAAGCTGGCCAGGCTTCCCGTTAAACCTGACAAAAGATACTGAAAAGAACTATGCTTTATCAATTTCTGAATCAGCCTTGTTTTCTATTTCCCCAGGCTTAAAAACAGAGGCTTCGGATAATTTGGATATCTTGTGGAATCCACTTATCCAGAAAAAAGCAAGAACCGGAATGAATGAAGCAAGTAAAAACTGTCTGTTTCCCATAATAAGGAAATCGTATAAACCATGTGAAATAAAAGGCAGGATGAAAGCTGTAAGAAGATTTATCACCCTGTATTTGGGATTGAATTTCGCCAAACCAAAATAATAACCCATCATTACTCCAAACAAAGCATGCGCTGGAACTGCTGTAAGTGCACGCATTAATCCAACACCATAGCCTCCGCTGAATACATAAAGAATATTCTCGATAGCTGCAAAACCAAGTGAGATATAAACTGCATAAACAATCCCGTCGAACTTTTCATTAAAATTCTTATTATTCCGGAAGAAAAGTATAAATGCAATATATTTTACAGCTTCTTCAGTAAATCCTGCAACAATAAAAGCAGTATATGCTGCCTCATTAATACCGGCAGAACCCTTGTAAAGAACTGTAAGTATGTTCTCAATAATTACTACAGGTATTACACATAAAAATCCTATAAATAAGGCCCTTAAAAGAATAGATAAAGGTTCCTTTTCATATCTGTCGCGGTTATAAATATAGAAGGCTATAATGAAGACCGGAGCTAATGAAACGAATAATAATCTATTGAACATTGATAAAGAATTTTATTATAAAGAACGAGGGGATTTGTGATCAGCCCTGCGGATAAGATATAAAATTGTCAATTGTCAAACTTTATGAGTAAAATCGGATCTTATTTAATTATTTTGCCTGACTACTTTCAATATTCCTTTTATTGAGAGTATTTTCTTTATCAAACTGTACAGTACATCATTATTGGGGACAAGAATATTCAGTGTTCCCTCGAACATACCGTCTTCAGTGCTATAGTTGAAACTCCTGATAGTTATGCTGTATTTTGATATTACATCGGAGATCTGATTTACAATTCCGGTATTTTCAACTCCGGTGATCCTGATTGAGGTACTGAAAGAACTAATATTTTTTGATTGTGTCCATCTTGCAGCCACAATCCGGTAAGGATATCTTGCCATCATATTATGTGCATTAGGGCAGCCCTTCCTGTGGATCTTTATTCCTTCTGATATTGTTACGAAACCAAATACGGCATCACCAAAAACCGGATTACAGCATTTTGCCAGTTTATAATCAAGGCCTTCAATCTTATCTTCAATTATAAGAAAATCTGTATACTGAATATCCACAGGTTCTCTGGTCTCCTTTTCAGTTAAAGGAACAGCTGTTATTTCTGTAGCCGGAGCCTCCTCCTTCTGAAGTATTTCCTTTATCTCAAGCAATTCAATCTTTCCCTGTTCAATCTGGTAATAAAAATCCTGGGCAGTTTTGAAATTATAATGACTTATGAGTTTTTGAATAACAGTGTCATTATAGGCCATCTTCCAGTTTTTCAGACGTCGCATCAGGACTTCTTTTCCCTCTGCCGCAGCTCTTGCTTTTTCGGCATTCAGTGCCAGCCTGATCTTTGTTTTTGCCTTGCTCGTGACAACAAATGAGAGCCAGTCCTGCTTTGGCTTCTGACTTTTAGACCGGATTATATCAACATGGTCACCATTTTGCAGAACCTGCCTGATTGTAACATTCTTTCCGTTTATCTTTCCACCGACGCATGAAGCGCCGACAGCAGTATGAATGTCAAAGGCAAAGTCAAGGAGTGTGGACCCGGCCGGAAGCTGCCTCAGATCACCCTTTGGAGTAAAAACAAACACCTCATCGGTATAGAGACCTGATCTTACCTGGTCGAAAAAAGCCGAATCCTCCTTTTCGGGAGATTCGAGTATTTCACGCATCTTGCTAAGCCAGGTATCAAGGCCGCCTTCGCCTTTTATACCTTTATATTTAAAATGTGCTGCAAGCCCTTTTTCAGCAATTTCATCCATTCTTTCCGACCTTATCTGGACCTCAACCCATTTTCCCCTGGGGCCAATAACAGTCGTATGCAAAGATTCATATCCGTTTGATTTGGGAACCGATATCCAGTCACGTAATCTGCTTGGATTAGGCTGATACAGATCAGTAACAACAGAATAGGTCCTCCAGCAATCCGATTTTTCATTCTCAGGATCACTCTGCAGTATTATCCTTACAGCAAACAGGTCATATACCTCATCAAATTCCACTCCCTGCTTTTTCATTTTAAGCATAATGGAATGTATTGATTTAGTGCGACTTTTAATAGTAAACCTGAAGCCCTGCTTCTCCAGTTTTTCCTTGAGCGGCTGAGAGAATTCCTTTATAAGCCTGTTTCGTGAAGCGGTAGTCTGCTTCAGCCTGCTGACAACATAATTATATTGTTCAGGTTCGAGGATTTTAACAGCCAGATCCTCCATTTCAGACTTAATATTATAGAAACCGAGCCGGTGGGCAAGTGGGGCATACAGGAAATACGTCTCCGAAGCAAGGGGCATCTTTTCTTTAACGGGAGCCAGATCGATATTGCGCATATACTCTAGGCGTTCGACAAGCTTGATAAGGATTACCCGTACATCATCTGCAAGGCTTAATAACAGCTTACGAAAGTTTTCAGCCTGAAAAGAAGATTGCATAGACTCAATGCTGCTTATTCTTGAGAAACCCTTCAATATCTCAATTACCTTCCTGCCAAATTGTTTTTCAAGATCCTTCGAATCAAGATCCAGCTTATCATAAGAGTCGTGAAGAAGAGCTGTAACCACAGATGTTGGTCCAAGCCCCATCTCTCCGGCAATGATCTTTGCAACAGACAATGCATGAATAACCTGTGGTTCCCCCGTAAGTATAACACCACCTCCGCATGTCTTTATTGCCAGGTCAAGCGCTGCCCGGATCCGGGAAATATCTTCCGGCCCTGCATTATTTCGGACTGCTCTGAGAAGCGCCCTGTATTTCGCTTGTATCCCGTTAGAATTCAATTCACTTAATTGTTTTTCCAATTGCAAGTAAGTAAATAATAATCAACAAAAAAAAATCCCCGGATGATTACTTTCATTCCGGGGATCCCGATCCTTAAAACCCGTCTTTTATCTGAATGAAATACCAACACCGGCAGACACTACATTATAGAGTGCCCGGGTATAGTCGGCATGTATTGTAAGTACTGATAATTTGATCCTTAATCCTGCATTTGCCCTGAGTCCTGAGAAATTCTCAATATCTATCTTCTCAAAATCGTCACCTGTTTTAATACCGCTGTCATTGTATTCTGCATATGGTGCGCCAGGTCCTGTGGTAACTGCTACAGGTGTCGGATAGTGTCCCTCAAGGCCGGCAAGGCTTCTTGTTTTACTGTATCCCAGTCCTCCATATAATGTGATTACCGGGAGATTGACTGAAGCAATTATCCCGGCATTCATAGCTTCAAATTTCGCACCCAGCTTCTGGTCATCAAAGTAAGTAACAGGGTTCACTGAAGATGAATAATTTGATGAAATTTCCGGATCTGGTAAAAGGTTGAAAGGAACATCAATATTCACTCTTGTATAGCCCCCGAAAAGTGAAACATCGACCGGAATAACCTCATTACCCGGGATATATTGCATTATACTGTGCATTAATCCTGCTCCAAGAAGCGTGATATATGCTTCCCTTACAGGTATACGGGGTATAAGTCTCAGCTTTATTTCTGTTCCGAGCGGAAGCCCTATTCCAACCTGAGCCGTTGGTACAGGAATAATTTTCCAGTTGCTGCCGGGAGGCAGGTGCCACGATGCGAGTGTAACTCCGCCTTGAGAATAGGTCATTAAGGGACCTTCTGTATCCGTTCCGGCAATTGTCGGACTGCTTCCTGTTCCTGATAATGATGATGAGAGTCCAAGGGATGAGACATCGAATGACTTTTCAGATTCGGGGACCATTCCGGCATTAAATCCTATTGTAAGATCAAATCCACCGGTTTTATGGGGTTTTGCAGTGTTGTACCAGCTGCCATTCAATCCGGCTCCGATGGCATCTGCCCATGGAGCAACATAAGCTTCGAGGATCTTTATTCCATCAGCCGGTGCACTTCGCAGGAAATAAACTTCTTCGATCTGCGAGAACGCACACAGTGATGAAATTATCACAGCAGACATCACTGAAATAACCTTTTTCTTTGATTGTGGTTTCATAAATACCTGATTTTTATCAAATAATATACGAAATCAGGTACCGAAAGGTTACTTACTTAACAAAAATCTGACCGGATCATTTCTTAATCTTCTTTGAATCAGCATTCTCAAGGTGTTCAAGCTCTTCTATGCCGATTGTCTTTGATAGTTCTGCCAGTTCCCGCAGATTGATATCCCCCCTGATTGAGATAAGGGAATTTCCATCTGAACCTCCTGATATCATAAGCAGCTCTGAAATGGACTCGCCATTCTGACGTACAAGGAATTTTGTTACCTCAGGACCTTCGCGAACGACCATCAGTTCTTCATAAATTGAGAAATCAAGTACTTTGCTCAGATCTGAATAGAAATTAACCTTGCCGGTCGAAAGGGAATCATCCTCAGACAAAATCCGGATCGAATTAAGCCGTGACATGATACCTGAAGGTTTATCGGGATCAGGGTTCATTGCACTCAGCATTTTTAACATCTTTCCCGAGATGTAAATTGAAGTAAATCCTTCTTTTTCGGCATATTTATCAAACAAGGCATCGATGGGGCCCGTTTGTGCAATAATTGTCTGGCTTAAAAGCAGTACAACTAATATTGAATAGTATTTTTTCATTTATCAGCTATTTTTTTATTCCTGATCCTGGTTAATACCCGTGTCATTAAAACTACCTGTCAAACCGGCTTTCTGAAGTCCATCCGTAATTGAGGATAAGGATCTGTCAACCGATCTCATCCCCTGTCTTACAGTACCGGTCAGGTAGATAACCGGTTTAAGTGCTTCAGTACCAATGTTCAATTTTACTGATATATCATTAAGAATTCTCATTGTTTCGGTATAAGCTATTGTTGGATCAGAGAAAGTGTCAGCAGGTTTCCTTTCACGGTTTAAAAAAAACAATGTTGCTGCCATTATTAGAATTGTTGCTGCAGCACTAAAGATTGTGATATACCTTTTTCTGAGATTTCTTTTCAGCTTTGTGCTTTCGAGGTTATCAATAGCGTTTAGGATGCGCATTTCAAATCCTGCTGAAGGGACCGGCATTGTTTCAATAACTGAATATTGCCTGAAAATCTCCCTTTCTGCTTCATATCCTTTAAGAACATCATTGCCTGAGAAGTATTTTTTCAGCTCAAGTTCTTCTTCAGGAGATGATTCTCCTTCATAATACTTATCCAGAATTTCTTTTAACCTATTCTCTGTCATCTGAATACTTTAAATATTTCTCTTTAATGATTTGCCTTGCTCTCGATAATGTGACCCGGAGAGTATTTATATTAACATTACTGGTAGCGGCAATTTCTTCATAAGACAAGCCGTCAATTTCCCTGAGTTGTACTATATCGCGATATAATGGCGGCAATTCTTCAATTATCCGGTCAAGAATATTTTTATCCTCGGATGTAACGATTTTTTCAAGGGGCGACGGGGAAGGATCGGCATCCACATGTAAAAATTCATCTTCTTCACTGCTTATATGTTTCCACTTTCTCAGCATATCGAGGCAATTGTTCTTTGTAATCGTCACTCCCAATGCAGAGATATCATTATACTTATCGAGTTTATCTCCCATGGTCCACATTTTCACGAAAACATCCTGTACCACATCTTCTGCTTCCTGCCTGTTGTGAAGCATCCGGTATGCAATTGTAAACAGTTTCCGGTTGTTTTTATGTATTATTTCATTAAATGCATCACGTGTCATCAGGTAAGGAAGCTAGCCCGCATTGTCATGTAAAGATACGAATCTGCGGATTCAGTTCATCTCATCAACAAACTCTCTGCCGTTGTCTTTCTTCATTTCATCGGCAAATCTTTGTGCTTCCCTGAAAGTCATATTCCCCTTAATCTGGATCAATACATTGTCTTCCCCTCCAGCCACAACAAGTATTTCCCTGAAATTCCTTCCGGCTGTCCGTACAAGCATCACAAGATCCTGGTTAAATTTCTTAACACTCATGAATTCTTCATAATTCCTGCGGTCGAGTTCCCGTTCAATCATATTATAAAAATTCCCGGTTCCTCTGCTCTCGTTATTCTGAGCAAGGATCCTGATTGTTGTAATATCGCCGGGCAGACAATCATCTTCATCGTCATCACACAGGGCTTTTGCTAGCTTAACGATGCTTCCGCTGATTGTAATACAGGTGAATTCGTCGCTGCCGGAGTATTTATCAAACAGACTTTCTACAGATCTCTGGCCATATAAACTGATTGATAAGGCGGTTAACAGAAGTAAGGATAGTAAATTTTTCATATCAGTCATTTCTTTATTTTACAAAGGAAGGACGTATGATATGATATTTCATTACAGAAAAGCGAAAAAAAAAATGCTCTCTGAGGAGCATTTTTCTTGTGATCCAGCTGGGATTCGAACCCAGGACCCCATCCTTAAAAGGGATGTGCTCTACCGGCTGAGCTACTGAATCAAACTAAAAATTAAAAAGAACGACCGGACTCTCCCGCAAAGCGGGATGCTCTACCGGCTGAGCTACTGAATCTTTCTCTTAATTTGCGTGTGCAAAGGTAT
>CAZWUB010000120.1:0-11094 GCA_964637415.1 uncultured Rikenellaceae bacterium | reverse complement strand
TAAATGACAAAACCAACGAGGGAATGAAACATAAGAACATGCCGTTCTTTTCAACCCAGTTTCATCCCGAGGCATCAGGCGGGCCGACGGATACGGATTATCTTTTCGATGTATTTCTGGAGAATGTAGGAAAGAAGAAGAAGTAAGAATGAAGAACTATTTTATATATCCCATCAGTTTCTCCGCCATTTCCGCAGCTGTCTTGTTCTTAAAGCATTTTATATTCTCATTGAACATTCCGGCTATTTCTTCATTGCAGAGATTCCCAAGACTACCCTCATGGACATAATCCGAAATAGCTGTTCTTGAGAATGATGAGTTCTTGACCATATCTGCAACGGCCTTATAGGCATCCCTGAACGGAATTCCCTGTTTTACAAGCCTGTTCACTTCCTCAGTGCTGAATATTGTATTATACAATGAATTCTCTGTGATGTTCTTCCTGATTTTTATATTATTCAGCATAAGGAGCATGATTTCCAGGCACTCCTGCAATTCGGAGAATGCGTCGAACATTATCTGTTTGAGCAGCTGAAGGTCGCGGTTATAACCGGAGGGCAGGTTTGAAACAAGCATCGCAACCTTTCCGGGAAGGGTTTGAATCAGGTTTGTCCTGCCTCTTATCAGTTCAAACACATCGGGATTCCTCTTCTGAGGCATGATGCTTGATCCTGTCACATATTCGTCGGGGAAATCGATAAACCTGAATTCAGCGCTCATATACAGGCATATATCCATTGAAAACCGCGAAAGGGTTTGTGCAAGGGAAGCGAGAGCCGATGCTATTGCCATTTCCACTTTGCCCCTGCTCAGGCTGGCATAGGCTGAATTATAAACCAGGTCATCAAATTCGAGCAGCTCAGAAGTAAGCTTCCTGTTAAGAGGGAGAGTTGTACCGTATCCTGCTGCTGTACCCAGCGGATTCCTGTTATTCAGAGCTCTGGCTGTTGCAAGAAGGGAAAGATCATCTGACAGGCTCTCGGCATAAGCACCAAACCACATGCCGAAAGATGAGACCATGGCCGGCTGCATATGGGTATAGCCCGGTAATAAAACTGCTTTGTACTGATCACTCAGAGACTGAAGCTTCCGGAAAAGCCTGTCCATAAGCATCGCTACCTTATCTGTCTCCTCCCGGGTATAGAGCCTGATGTCAACAAGAACCTGGTCGTTCCTCGATCTCCCTGTATGTATCTTCCTGCCTGTTGTACCGAGTATCGAAGCCATTTCCTTCTCGATCTGTGAATGAATATCTTCTACCCCGTTTTCAATTGCCAGACTGCCCTCTTCATCCCATACGAAAAGGGAATGAAGGGCCTTCAGCATATCATTCTTTTCTTCATTCTCAATAAGGCCGACATCGTGAAGCATTATAACATGCGCCATAGATCCAACAATATCCCATTTTGTAAGATGAAGATCTGTCTTTCGGTCGCTACCTGCTGTGAATTCAATAATTGCAGGTTCGGGATTGATCCCTTTTTCCCATAATTTCATCGTGAAAATATTTATTTTTTCTGACTCTCCTCAACAATAGCCCTGTGTGCCATAAGTCTTATGGCATTTATCTTAATGAATCCCCTGCTGTCGGTCTGATCAAACCCGCCGTCAATATCCATGCTCGACAGTTTCTCATTATAAAGAGATGAAGGAGATTCACGGCCTTCAATTATCACATTACCTTTATAGAGACACAGATGGACACTCCCGTCGATGAGTTCCTGACTTTTTTCGATCGCTGCCATAAGAAAATCCATTTCAGGACTGAACCAGAACCCATTGTATATCAGCTCTGCAAATTTCGGGGTGAGCATGCTTACAAGCCTCATCACCTCCCTGTCCATTGCAATTCCTTCAATATCCTTATGGGCAATATGAAGGACAGTTGCAGCCGGAGTTTCATATACCCCTCTCGATTTTATTCCCACAAACCTGTTCTCGACCATATCGAGCAGACCTATCCCATTCTTCCCTGCAAGACCATTGAGATAAACAAACATCTCATAAGCATCTTCTTTCGTAGTCCCATCTTCCTTGTTTACGATCTTTACCGGTATCCCGTTTCTGAAATGAATAACTATCCGGGTCTCTTTATCCGGAGCATCCTGAGGCATCACCATTTTTGTCAGCATATTCTTGTTGAGCGTGTACATGGGATCTTCAAGAACACCGGCTTCATGACTTATATGCATCAGGTTGTCATCCTCACTGTAAGGTTTATCAATACTGGCTTTAACAGGAATTTTATTTTCCGATGCGTATTTCAACAGATCCGTCCTGCCTTTAAAAGCCGAAAGGAACTCCTTATCCTTCCAGGGAGAAATAACATTTACTCCCGGCATCAACGCATAGTAGCACAGCTCAAACCTTACCTGGTCATTACCTTTTCCGGTTGCACCATGTGCAACTGCCATGGCTCCCTCCGCTTTTGCCACTTCAATCTGCTTCTTTGCTATAAGCGGCCTGGCCAGAGCCGTGCCCAGCAAATACCTGTCCTCATATATTGCATTTGCCATTATAGCCTTCAAAACATATTTTTCAACAAATTCCCTCTTCAGATCAGCAATAATGACTTTCGAAGCGCCAAGCATCAAAGCCTTCTTCCTGCATTCCTCAAAATCTTCATCCTGACCTACATCTGCAATAAATGCTATAACATCATAATTTTTACCGATCAGCCATTTAAGTATGACCGAAGTATCCAGACCTCCGCTGTAAGCCAACACAACCTTTTCTTTCATTCTCTTAATTTTTGGAACAATTATTAATAGTTAAATATTTCATACCTTCTTATCTTTCAAATGCTCATGCAAACCCGGAATTATGACTTCAAGGCAGGCATGCATCTGCTGGTTTGTTATTCCATCTCTCGGTATAACAAGTATTGTATCATCACCCGCAATGGTACCGGCTATCTCATACCGAGTGGTATTATCAATGCATATTGCCGTATTGCTGGCATTTCCCGGAATTGTCCTGATTATAATCATCCCCTTTGCCTCAATCAGGCTTGTTATAGCCGGCAGTACCGGAAGTCTGCCTGATGTAACCGGCGGATTGACCTGATTATCCGGAAAGAAATATTTGTATCCTCCCTTACCGTCGGGCTTTCTTCCTGCACCAAGCTGCCTGAGATTACGCGATAAAGTAGCCTGCGTACAGATTATCCCCCTGCTCTTCAATCTCTTCAGCAATATCTCATGAGATGAAATATCTTCTTCCTTTATAATTTTCTCAATTGCAAGCAATCTTTTAGCTTTCTGCATATTTATACATTAAATTTGCAAATATATTCATTTTTCATGAGAAACAAACCCTGATAAGAAAATTGTTTTATTTTTGATCCGTAAATCCTGCGGATGAAAGATGAAATAAAGAAAGTAGTGCTTCTGGGTTCAGGCGCACTGAAGATCGGAGAAGCCGGTGAATTCGATTATTCCGGCTCTCAGGCGCTCAAGGCATTAAAAGAGGAAGGGATAAAGACCGTACTTATAAATCCCAACATTGCAACAGTGCAGACATCGGAAGAGATAGCTGACGAAATTTATTTTCTTCCCGTCACACCTTATTATGTCGAAAAGGTAATTGAGAAAGAAAAGCCGGATGGCATCCTTCTGGCTTTCGGAGGGCAGACAGCCCTGAACTGCGGGACTGAACTTTACAGGAAAGGAATTCTGGAAAAGCATAATGTTAAAGTACTTGGTACTCCGGTAGCAGCAATAATCGATACTGAGGACAGGGAGTTATTTGTGGAGAAGCTGAATGAGATAAACATTCAGACACCCCGCAGTATTGCTGTATCGGGTGTTGAAGAAGCCCTTGAAGCTGCAGACCGGCTGGGATTTCCGGTAATTATAAGAGCGGCATTTACACTTGGAGGGCAGGGCAGCGGATTTGCTTCAGATCCGGAAGAGCTGAACACCCTCGCCTCACGGGCATTCTCCTATACTGAGCAGATCCTGGTTGAAGAATCACTTAAAGGGTGGAAGGAGGTTGAATATGAAGTTGTAAGGGACAGGTTTGATAATTGCATCACAGTCTGCAACATGGAGAACTTCGATCCACTGGGGATCCATACAGGCGAAAGTATAGTTGTTGCACCCTCACAAACACTTACCAACAGCGAATATCACAAGCTGAGAGAATTATCAATCAGGATCATCAGGCATATAGGAATTGTCGGAGAATGCAATGTCCAGTATGCACTTTCTCCCGATTCGGAGGAATACCGTGTTATTGAAGTAAATGCAAGGCTTTCGCGATCAAGCGCCCTGGCATCAAAGGCGACAGGTTATCCGCTCGCATTTATTGCCGCCAAGCTTGCAATCGGATACGGACTTCATGAGCTTAAGAACTCTGTTACCAAAAATACAACTGCATGCTTTGAGCCCGCTCTTGATTATATAGTCTGCAAGATCCCACGCTGGGACCTTAATAAATTTTCCGGGGTATCCCATGCAATCGGCTCAAGTATGAAAAGCGTCGGGGAGGTAATGGCTATTGGCAGGAACTTCGAGGAAGCCATCCAGAAAGGTCTGAGAATGATAGGCATGGGAATGCATGGATTTACGGGCAACAGGGAAATCGATTTCGGGGATCTTGAAAAGGAGCTGGCCGAACCCACAGATATGAGGATCTTCTCAATCTCCGAAGCTCTTGAAAAAGGAATGTCGGCAGACAGGATCCATGAGCTTACAAAGATTGACAAATGGTTCATTTTCAAACTTAATAATATTATAAAAATAAAAAATGAGCTGTGCAGTCACAGATCGGTCGAAAGCATTCCCAAAGACCTTCTAATGGATGCCAAAGTATATGGCTTCAGCGACTTTCAGATTGCAAGGCACGTTCTGAATTCATCTTCCGCAGATATCAATACGGATCTGATGATTGTAAGAAAGTACCGGAAATCCCTCGGAATTATTCCTTATGTGAAACAGATCGATACCCTGGCCGCGGAGTACCCTGCAGTTACAAACTATCTCTACCTTACCTATAGCGGCTCAGAGCATGATATTAAATGTGAGAATGACAGAAAATCGGTGATAGTCCTCGGATCAGGCGCTTACAGGATCGGATCCAGCGTCGAATTCGACTGGTGTTCTGTCAATGCAATAAACACTATAAGGAAAGAGGGCTTCAGATCAGTAATGATAAATTATAATCCTGAAACAGTCAGCACCGATTACGATATCTGTGACAGGCTTTATTTCGATGAACTTACCCTCGAAAGGGTACTCGATATAGTTGAACTTGAAAATCCCCGGGGAGTCATAATATCTGTAGGCGGACAGATCCCGAATAACCTGGCAATGAGATTATACAAGGAGAATGTTCCAATACTCGGCACATCTCCGGCTTCGGTTGACCGTGCAGAAAACCGCCATAAATTTTCCGCAATGCTCGATACTCTTTCAGTTGATCAGCCCCGGTGGCAGGAGCTCACGTCGACTGAAGATATTTTCGGATTTGTCGACAGGATAGGCTTTCCGGTCCTTATCAGACCATCATATGTCCTTTCGGGAGCTGCAATGAATGTCGTTTCGAACAGGAATGAGCTCACACATTACCTCGATCTTGCCGCACGTGTATCTAAACAATACCCTGTTGTAGTCTCTGAATTTATTGAGAATGCAAAGGAGATCGAGATAGATGCCGTAGCCAGGGAAGGTGAAGTTATTGCCTATGCAATCAGTGAACATGTGGAGTTTGCAGGAGTTCATTCGGGTGACGCCACAATCGTTTTCCCTCCGCAGAAAATATATTTCGAGACAGTCAGACGTATTAAAAGGATCTCCCGCCAGATAGCCAGAGAACTGAATATAACAGGGCCTTTCAATATACAGTTCCTCGCGAGGGACAATGATATTAAAGTAATTGAATGTAATCTTCGCGCAAGCCGGAGCATGCCTTTTGTATCCAAGGTTCTTAAAACAAATTTAATAGAACTTGCAACAAAGGTTATGCTTGGTGTCCCTGCCGAAAAACCAAATAAATCTGTTTTTGAGCTTGATTATGTCGGGGTAAAAGCTCCCCAGTTCAGCTTTTCCCGGATTGCCAAAGCTGATCCCGTACTTGGGGTCGATATGTCCTCCACCGGTGAGGTGGGTTGTATTGGAGAAGGATTCTATGAGGCAATACTCAAGGCAATGTTCTCTGTGGGTTATAAAGTCCCGAAAAAGAGTATTTTGCTTTCAACAGGTCCGGCACGGTCAAAAGTTGAACTTCTTAACAGCGCCAGAGCACTGAGGGACAGAGGTCATACACTATATGCCACCCGTGGAACAAGGCAGTTCCTTCAGAATGCGGGAGTGGAGGCACAGATAGCTTACTGGCCCGATGAAGACAAATCACCAAATACAATTGAACTAATCCGTAACCGCGAGGTGGACCTTGTTGTTAACATCCCGAAAGACCTTTCAGCTTCCGAGCTGAATAACGACTATTCTATAAGAAGAAGTGCAATAGATTATAATATTCCCCTGATTACAAATGCCCGGCTGGCAAGCGCATTCATACTTGCCTTCTGCAGGATATCCGAGGATCAGCTCGCTATAAAGAGCTGGAACGAGTATAAGTGACGAAGGGACGAAGAGACGTAGGGACGGAAAGAAAGAGGGGGAGATGAGGGGAGGGGGAGATGAGGGGAGGGGGAGATGAGGGGAGGGGGAGATGAGGTGTGAGGTGTGAGTAGTGAGGGGTGAGAGGTGAGGAGTGAGGAACGGGCCAGAGACTCCCCTCCTTGGAGAGCCTGTCCCGCGCAGCGGGAGGATGGGGGTGGGTTTCAGAGATTTGAAACTAAAAGCAGTGTGTACTCCGTGGTAAAAAAATAAATTAACGAATATTATGATGTTTACAGTACGAAAAGCCATTCCCGAAGATGCGGAATCAATAATAGAATTCCAGCTCAAAATGGCCTGGGAAACTGAAAAGACAGCTCTCGACAGAAATACTGTCACTAAAGGAGTTAATGCAGTTTTCAGCGATCCCGGGAAAGGTGAGTATTATGTTGCGGATACAGGTGGCAGAGTTGTGGCATCACTCCTTATAACATACGAATGGAGTGACTGGCGCAACTGTAATGTCTGGTGGTTCCAGTCAGTATATGTCGTGCCTGAATACAGAAGAAAGGGCATATTCCGGCTTATGTACGGATTCATTAAAGAAAAGGCAGAGAAAATGGATGTTGCCGGATTAAGACTTTATGTTGAGACAGGAAACGTACGGGCTATGAAAACCTATGAATCTCTTGGTATGACAAGCGAACATTACAATTTTTATGAATGGATGAGGAAATGATATATGCACTGGTTTATTTTAGTATTACTTATACCTTATATATATATACTGCTGAAAGTCTACCGGAACCTGCTTAAGGTAAAACAATATTCTGCCGGAACCTCTCAGGGAACATTTGTAACAATTATTGCTGCATGCAGGAATGAAGAGATCAACCTTCCCCTGCTCCTTGATAACCTGGCTTCACAGGATTACCCCCGGAATTCATTTGAAGTTATAGTTGTTGATGATAATTCAGCAGATTCAACAGCTGTTGCTGCAGGTGAATTCAAGGATATACTCAATCTCAGGGTGATCAGGAATGAAGGAAAAGGCAAAAAGGCTGCTATCAGGACCGGGGTCAGCCTTGCATCCGGTAACATCATAATCACTGTTGATGCTGACAGCAGGATGAGTTCAGCCTGGCTGAGAACTCTGGTATCATTTTACGAAAAGGAAAAACCTGAAATTATAATTTGTCCGGTAGTTCTCAGTGGAGGGAAGGGTTTTTTCCACCGTTTCCAGGAACTTGAATTTCTGAGCCTTCAGGGTATAACAGCAGGAATGGCTGTCGCCGGAGACCCGGTGATGTGCAACGGGGCAAATCTTTTATTCACAAAAAAAGCGTTTTGGGAGCATGCAGCAGATCTGCATGAAGAATTGATTTCCGGTGATGATGTTTTTCTCCTTCACAGCATTAAAAAGGAAAAGAACGCCCGTATCCTGTGGCTGGAATCCGAATCTGCAACTGTCACCACAAAAACATCCCGGTCAGCTGTATCATTTCTGTCACAACGGGCGAGATGGATTTCAAAAGCCGGAGCTTACACCGACAAATCAACAATACTGCTGGCTATCGTCACTCTTACGGCCATATTGTTACAGTCCGGAACCTTAGTCGGGGGTATTTTCAGTACAGAGTTCCTGAAGCTGTTTGCAGTAATTTATATTTTGAAATCACTGCCGGACTACCTGATTTTACAGAATACAGCCACCCGCTATGGAAAAAGATCACTGATGAGATTGTTTTTGATCTCACAGTTTTTTTATCCTTTTTATGTACTTGCTGTTATTTCCGTATATCTCTCCGTCCGGAGCGGAAAACGCTAATTACCCATATCCGAAAGGAATTTGATCCTCACAAGCCTGATCTCTTCCTCTTCAAAATCATTTCCAAGCTCACTTATGGCTTCTTCGAGTGAGTCAGATTCAGCTTCCTCCCTGAAATAAGAATATATCTCCTGCTGACGATCCTCGTCTATCACTTTATTGACATAATAATCAAGGTTCAGCTTGGTTCCGGAGTTTACAATTGCTTCAATTTCGGATAACAGCTCTCCCATTTCGAGGCTTTTCACCTCGGCAATGTCCTCGAGAGGTCTTTTCATATCAATACTCTGGATGATATATACTTTAATTCCTGACTTATTGACTACTGATTTGACAACCATGTCGAGAGGCCTGATTATTTCCTTTTCCTCGACATATTTCTTTATCAGTTCCACAAATTCCTTTCCGTACCGTTGTGCCTTTCCGGCTCCGACACCTGATATATTCTGCAGTTCATCGAGGTTAACAGGGTACTGGATTGCCATATCTTCGAGAGACGGATCCTGGAATATCACAAATGGCGGGACATCTTTTTGCTTTGATATTTTTTTCCTGAGGTCTTTGAGAATGCTGAACAGTTCTTCATCCACAGCAGCCGTTTTTGCTCCGAAGGCATTTTCCTCATCCGTTGTATCGGCATAGTCATGATCTTCAGCCAGCATGAATGATTCCGGCTTTTCCACGAAAGCCATTCCTTTCTGGGTGACCTTCAGAAGTCCGTAGTTCTCAATATCCTTTGTAAGAAATCTTGCAATAAGGGCCTGCCTTATTACCATGTTCCAGTATTTTTCATCCTTTTCTTCACCAATACCGAAGAACTCAAGCTTATTATGCTTATATGATTTGATTGCTGAAGTGACTTTCCCCGAAAGGATATGAGCAATATGATCAGCTTTGAATTTTTCTTTAACTGCCAGGATGGTTTCCAGAACGTTGACTACCGCTTCGCTGCCTTCAAACTGAGCTTTGGGGTGGAGACAGTTATCACAGGCCTCACAGTTCTCCTGAGGATATTCCTCTCCGAAATAATGAAGAAGCAGTTTTCTCCGGCATACTGAGGACTCGGCATACGAAACGGTTTCGAGCAACAGCTGTTTACCTATTTCCTGTTCGGCAATCGGCTTACCCTGCATGAATTTTTCCAGCTTAACTATATCATTGTAGCTGTAATATGCAATACAATTCCCTTCACCTCCGTCCCGTCCGGCTCTTCCCGTCTCCTGGTAATAACCCTCGAGGCTTTTTGGAATATCATAATGGATAACGAACCGTACATCCGGCTTATCAATCCCCATACCGAAAGCAATTGTTGCAACTATTACATCAACCTCCTCCATCAGGAACTTATCCTGGTTAAGAGTCCTTGTTGCAGAATCCATCCCGGCATGATAAGCCAGGGCCTTTATACCATTAACTTTAAGTATTTCTGCCATTTCCTCTACTTTCTTCCGGCTAAGGCAGTAGATGATCCCCGATTTCCCGGGATTATTTTTAATATACCTGATAATCTCCTTTGAAACATCCTGTTTTGATTTCACCTCATAGTAGAGGTTTGGCCTGTTGAAAGAGGATTTAAATTCATTTGCATCCAGTATACCAAGGTTTTTCTGGATATCGTGCTGTACTTTTGGTGTTGCAGTTGCCGTGAGTGCAATTATCGGAGCCCTTCCTATTGTATCAATTATCGGCCTGATGCGCCTGTACTCAGGCCTGAAATCATGACCCCATTCCGATATACAGTGAGCTTCATCAATTGCATAAAATGAGATCTTAATGCTTTTCAGGAATTCAATATTATCTTCCTTTGTCAGTGATTCGGGAGCAACATACAATAATTTGGTCTCGCGGTCAATAACATCCTTTTTTACCCTGGCAATTTCTGTCTTTGTAAGCGAAGAATTAAGAAAATGAGCAACATCATCATTTGTACTGAAATTCCTCATGGCATCAACCTGGTTCTTCATGAGGGCTATCAGCGGTGAAATGACTATCGCTGTCCCCTTCCCCATCACTGCCGGGAGCTGATAACAAAGTGATTTCCCCCCGCCAGTCGGCATCAGTACAAATGTATCCCTGCCCGCAAGTATATTTTTAATTATTCCTTCCTGGTTACCTTTAAAAGTATCAAAACCAAAATACTTCTTTAAATAGTCATGTATGGTACTGTCACTTACCAATGCATCATTTCCTGATAAAATTGTCAAAACAAATCCTTTCTTTCTTTTATCATAAATTTAATAAAATTCCTCATCAAAAAAATATTTTTTGAAATTATTAACAATTAGTTTTTCATAAAATCATTATATAACTGTAGCAATGTTGTTTTGAAATGGAAGTTTTAGCATCTTTACACGCTGAATTTTAATACTGACCATAAATGGCTTTTAAGTGGAAATCGGCCAAGGGAGGCGAAGGAGAAATGTCATTCCTGGAGCATCTTGAGGAGTTAAGATGGCATATAATACGATCCGTTATTGCTATAATGGTGTTTATGATCCTTGCTTTCATTTTAAAAAATTTCCTGTTTGATTCGATAATTCTGGCTCCCAAAGACCCTGATTTCCTTACAAACAGGTTATTGTGCCAGCTCGGACATGCAAAAATCTTCGGATATCAGCTTAATATTGAGGCATTGTGCATAAACAGGCAGGAACTTAACCTCATAAGTATCAAAATGGCAGGGCAGATAACTACTCACATTGTGGT
>CAZWUB010000119.1:4351-11122 GCA_964637415.1 uncultured Rikenellaceae bacterium | reverse complement strand
CCCGATCTGATCAGCGGCACATCAGCCCAGGGAACATGTATCTTGTTAAGTCCCGCTATATTTGTTGTCCTGATATTCGTATTTGTGAACTTTTGTCCGCTTAGTGCATCGCCTTTTAACCGGTTGGACCATGTATTAGCTATCTCAACTGTAAGGACATTATCCCCGCTCTTAATGATGTCTGTTACATCAAACCTGAAAGGCTTTGTCCAGGCTACTCCAAGGTGTTTGTCATTAAGAGTTACTTCCGCGATCTTCGAAAGATCTCCGAGATCAAGAAATACCTTCCATCCTTCGCCGTATACTGAGTTAATATCATACTGGAATGTCTTCTGATATTTTACAATCCCCGAGAAATACTTTATTGCCTGATTATCATGTTCTGTCCATGAGATAAGCTCAGGAAAAATTATTCTGGCCGGAGCGCCCTGTTCTTCTTTAAAGAAAAGCTCCCAGGCTCCATCGACAGACTGAACCTTAATACTGTTATTTATTTGAGTATTTCCGCCTTCCGCAGAGAGGGTAAAAGTACCATTGTCAATCAGTGACAGCCGGCCGTTGCTGTAACTGACAGTGGGCGGAATTGTATCGCTTCTTTTTATTGTGCTATAATGCTTTAAAGGTTCACCTTCCCTGAACACAACGAAATATGATCCGTATGGAGGAAAGCTGAGAGGCATGCTTATATAATCCGTTTCCTGGTTAAAGATCAGAACGGGAGATATATCACCTGTAACGGGATCCCATATCTCAGGAACTCCGCTCAGCTGCCTGAAGCTGCAATTTCTTGATATTATCCTGTCAGTAGTGTTCCTTACAAAATAAAAATGTACATTACTATCTGCATAATGAATATAATCGAGCAGGAACAGATCATTGTCGAAATATTTAAAATCCGGCCCATTCCTCTTCTTCTGAAGCGCAGAGGATGGCGATACCCCAGAAATGATCTTTGATGCAGGCAAATCATCGTCAGGTCCGATTCCTTCAATGCCAGTCCATATTTTTTCGATAATCTCCAGATAATCAGATGCATCTCTTAGGTTTTCTGCTCTGGTAACCCTCAATGGCTTTTCACCAAGTATTAATGCACCATCGTCTGACAGATCTTTAAGCTTAAGCAGCACCTCTGCATTTATCTGACCCTCATTTTCGAGGAAGAGAAGCTTAAATCTTGAACCTCCGGGCAGGATCAGCTCATTGTCTTCCGTTTCGAGCTGAAGCAGTATTTCGGTATTTATAACTTCATAGTCATATCCGGGACCTGCCATGAAACGGCTGTTTTTATGACCGGTGTAATTCGGGATTGCATCACCGTAATAATAAAGGACATCTGCCCGGAATATCGCTTCCTGAGCTATCCATGATATCCTTGCCAGGTATTCGTTAAAAGGTCTGACCATCGGCCACCAGACTCTTTTATCATTGAAATGTGTTCCGGCATGATAGACATACCCGGGGAATCCGGTGCCGGCAGGATTATGACTGAATCCATGTACAACATATCTGTTCATTCCCTCACAGAATGCACGGTCACCGGCTGGTTTCATATCGCCTGGAGCTTCCTGCCAGTGCTGGAATGAGGTAAATGATTCTTCTTCAACGATACCTCTCCTGTAAATGTGGGAAGCAGATGAAACCTCCTTTACAACCCTCAGAATATCTATTCCGTCGGCATTCAGTCTGTTATGGTTTATCCAGAATTCACCTCTCGGAAGATCGAGCGCCCCAAGTGATTTAAGAGGCTCCACAGGTACATTATGAAGGGGGAATCCGGGGCCGCCTGATTCGCTGTTTATCATAAGCCCGTTCATATTTGCAATCTCACGGGCTTTTTTATAAAAATTATTGATCATCAGTTCAGACAGTGTCCGCCGGAAATCAGCCATGAATGTATTTCTTATTTCTTCCGGGAATAACTCAGGGTCAACGAATACGGGCAGGTACTTGTAAATATCATAGCCATTTATTATTCTGAATTCATCGGGAAGCGACGGGGTCCATGCTGATGCAGTAGCTTCATAGCTGGCAAGGTAAAGGCTCTTAAGGGCTGAGCTTTTCAAATCGGGAATTATTGTTTTTAACCTGCCTATTACATGGTTGAAATGAGTTTCGGTAGCAGTTGAATCGAAATGGTCGATTATAGGTCCTGCCGAGTTTTTGCTCGGCAACATGAGCTGTTCGCCGGAATTTGAACAAACAAACCTGTAAATATCCCATTTACTCCCGTTTGACTGCCAGTTCAGCTCTTCGGTAAACGGATCGAAGCGTGATGAAAGGTTGATTATTTTTGCTGTATCTATCCGGTCTGCTTCCATGCCTGCCGGTACGGCTATTACGGCAATCTCCCTGAACCATGCCGGTTTACCATCCCTGTCAAGTGTTAACAATCTGATCCTTCCCCTGCTGTCTCTCTCTGATATTTCAGGAAACGGAAGCTTTATCTTTCCGCTTCCCCCTTCAAATTCTGTTTTTGAAAAATATATCGATTTGGCTGCATGTTCCGGCCGGATCCAGCTTCCTCCCGCATTCCAGCTGCTGGCCATATTGAGTCCGGCTTGCATTTCCAGCTTTTTTGCCTCCTCAAGCACAATTTTTATTGTAAGCAGGGATGCATCGCTCATGAAAGCAGGTCCTGCCTCAACCATAATATCTTCTTTCGGTACTCCTATTTCAAAAATGTCGAATCCTGAAATTCCGGCATTTTTCATTGCCCGCATTTCTCTAAGTAACCTTGTTGTATCTGCATTACCATTAAGCCACCACCAGTAGACCTTTGGGTTAGCGCCGGGAGGAGGATTTTTAAACCCTTCCCTCAGCTTCTCATAACCGGATTGCTCAGTCTCCGGAACCTGTTTACCTGTACAGCCTGCCAGTAACAGCAGGATAATTAACAAACTGTAGATCCTCACCATAATTGATTATATTGTATTTTATTAATATATAAGATCCTTTAATATATCCTTTACCGGTATCTTCTGGAAAACAAGATCTGCCTGGCTCCCCTCATATAAAATACCAATGTGGTCATTATCAACCTTTGTCAGACATGAATAACCGTTTCCTCTCCCTTCATCAAGAAGAAGCTGATATTTTTCAGGCCAGGTATTACCGTTATCCAGACTCGCTTTAATTGTGATATGATGACGGCCGCTTTTTGTTGAAGGATTTGAAAAGAATAGAATTGATCTGCTCTTACCTTCATTGTTATATGTGTGCTTATACAATGACGCCATACACACCGGTTCTATGAGAGCGTTTTCGGATGTCGGGTGCATAGTCCAGGTCGCACCCAGATCACCTGTTACAGCAACTGCTCTTCCGTTATCGGGACCTTCATTATTCCTGTTCCTGTTATTTCGCATGTTAAGCATCAAAGAACCGTCATCAAGCTGCACAACAGCACATTCTGTAGTATTTGTATAAGCGGGAGCACTTGTTTTCCAGGTAATACCACCATCCATGCTGTATGAAATGTTTGAAAAAGGTTCACCTGTTTTATTTCTTCCCTGTGTCGGAAAAACAAGCGTACCATCTTCAAGAGTGATCCCGTTGCCCGGAGCAGGCGCCCACAACCACCATTCTGCCTTTTTGCACATGCGGGTCAGGTTCACGGGTTCGCTCCACGTAAGCCCGTCATCAGAGCTTTTTGCGATCAGAAACTGGGAGGTTTGTTTCACATCAAACCCCGGCTGTGAACCTCTTGTCCTCCACTGGTGATTCCAGGCAGTACTGGAATCTGATAGATTTTCAATCCACCTGCCGTTATCGTCAATCACACCATGCATCCAAAGACCGGCAACAAATATATTCCCGCTTTTGCTGTCAACCAACAGGCAGGCATCACTTACTCCATTAAATTTCTGTGGCAGTCCACCCCATTCCCCCATGTCAAGGGCAGTTATCATCGGCCCCCAATTATTCCCTCCGTCAGTGCTCCTGCTTATTCCGATATCAATATTCCCCTGGAGATCGCGCCTGTTGTCACGTCTGATATCATATACCGATATCAGTGTCCCGCTGTTTGTTACTACAAGTCCCGGAATACGGTAAGTATCTGCTCCGTCATCATTGTGCTTTCTGACAGCAACCCCGAATCTTAAGGCTTTAAGTCCTTCAGGTTGACTGACCACCGCTTCGCCATGATCAGTAAATGCCTGAAGGCAAAATCCTCCGGCATGATGAAGGATATCCGTATCATCCTTCAACCTGTATGACAACATGAAAAAATTGGCCCCCGGTTTCAGCTTTACGGAGCCGCTTAAAGTTATAACCGAAGATATTTCCGAAGTCTCTGAGAATAGTACCGACTTTTCAGTGATCAATCCTTCGTTCTGACCTGTATAATAAAGAGCAGCTGATTCAATATCATCAGTGTCCGTTGTTCCTTCAGTACTGAACAAAAACTTTTCAATATTTGTTTCCCTGAGGGTGTCGGCCGAAGTGATCTTTAATTGTAAGATATTGTTAAAGTCCTTTGATTTCAGGACCGGATATTCAGCCTGGTACTGAATGACCTGTGTATTAATATCTTCCCGTGAGCATGATATCCATGCAAACATTGCCAGAAGTGAGGGCAAAAGAAATAGTCTCATTATTTTTAATTAAATTGAACAATTATTAAGTTAACAGGTTTTAAAAACATTTAAAAAATATGATTTTCGTGTAAAATACTAATAATTACTGTTAATTTTGCAACATTTTATTCTGATTCAGGCTTTATTACTAATAAATTGAAAACCATAAATCCTAAATTCAGCAGGCTGGCTATAAAGATAGGAAGTAATGTTATAGCAAAGAGCGACGGATCTCTTAATACAGGAAGAATGCTTCGTCTTGTTGAAGAGGTTGCAATTCTTTACAAACAGGGGATTGAGGTTGTACTTATAACATCCGGAGCGGTGGCGGCTGGACGAAGTGAAATGACACCGTCAAAAAAAACAAGTATCATATCGGCCAGACAGATGTGGGCTGCTATCGGACAGGTTAAACTCATGGGCACATATCAGTTCCTGTTTGGGAAATACGGAATACAGGCAGGTCAGCTGCTGGCAACCAAAGACAGTTTCAGGGACAGGGTGCATTATCTCAATATGAAGAATTGTATCTCTGCAATGCTTGAAAACAACGTATTGCCGGTAGTCAATGAGAATGATACTATTTCAATTACAGAGCTGATGTTTACCGATAATGACGAATTATCAGGAATGATCTCTTCAATGATGGATTGTACTTCTCTGATAATACTTTCAAATGTTGACGGGATATATACAGGCACTCCCGGAAGTGAAGATTCACATCTGATAAGGGAGGTTAACGGAAATTTTGATGATATTACCCGTTATATCACAACTTCCAAATCGGGTTTCGGACGAGGCGGAATGCTTACAAAATGTACAATCGCAAAGGAAATAGCATCAGAAGGTATTGATGTTTATATTGCCAATGGCACACGCGATTCGATAATTTCTGATATAGTACGCGAAAAAGATGTACCATGTACCAGATTTATTGCGGCTGAAAAAAAGAAGACCGGTGTTAAAAAATGGCTCTCCCATTCCGATACATTTGCCAGAGGGATTGTGTATATTAACAAAGGCGCAAAAGAGGCCCTGCTTGGCGATAAAGCAACCAGCCTGCTTATGATTGGTGTATCAAAAGTGGAAGGATTCTTTAAAAAAGGGGATATTATAAGAATATTTGACGAGAAAGGGAAACAGATAGGACTTGGGAAATCACAGTATGATTCGGAAAAGGCAGAGCTTTATCTCGGTGAAAAAAGAAAAAAGCCGCTGATCCACTATGATTATTTATTGATAAATGAGAAAGGGTAACGAGGAAGAAGAAAGGGAGAGGGGGAGATGAGGTGAAGGGGAGATGAAGAAAGAGGGGGAGATGAGGTGAGGGGGAGATGAAGAAAGAGGGGGAGATGAGGTGAAGGGGAGATGAGGTGATAGGGAGCGGAGCAACACAGTTCCGCGAATCAGAAGAGGAAGAGATAAAAAAATCACCCCCTCCCCTCATCTCCCACTCACCCCCTCAGAATAGTAAACTAACACAAATAGTCACTATAAAAATGGACTGCACTCCAATATTTGAATCTGCACTCAAAGCAAGCCGGGAACTTAACAACCTGGATACCTCTGCCATAAACAAGGTACTGATGGTTCTTGCTGACAGAACTGAGGAGAATATCAACTGTATAGTTTCTGAAAATGAGAAGGATCTTGCCATGATGGATAAAGGCGATCCCAGGTACGACAGGCTTCAGCTTACATCACAAAGGATTAAGAATATTGCGTCTGATATACGGAATGTTGCCGGTATGGAATCCCCGGTCGGCAGGATCAGCTATGAATATGAAAAACCTAACGGTCTCAGGATAAAAAAATCAGCTGTACCCTTCGGTGTTATCGGTATTATTTATGAAGCCCGGCCTAATGTAACTTTTGATGTTTTTTCACTGTGCTTTAAATCGGGTAATGTTTGTATTCTTAAAGGGGGAAGCGATGCATTCAACTCCAATACAGCAATTGTGAAAATTATTAAGAATACTCTGGATGAGTGCGGTGTTAACTGTAATGTGATTTCTCTTCTGCCTGCAGGAAGGGAAGAGGCTGCTCAGCTTCTCAATGCAAGGAGCTATGTCGATCTCATAATTCCCCGGGGAAGTCAGAACCTTATTGACCATGTCCGTCAGAATTCAACAGTCCCCGTTATTGAGACCGGAGCAGGGATCTGTCATACATATTTTGATGAATACGGCGACCG
>CAZWUB010000119.1:0-4251 GCA_964637415.1 uncultured Rikenellaceae bacterium | reverse complement strand
ACTGAATTTCTGGATTATAAAATGGCTGTAAAAACAGTATCCTCCTTTGAGGAGGCCCTTGAACATATAGCTCTTTACAGTTCCAGACACAGTGAAGCAATTATCTCGGAGAACAGAGAAAGACAACTATATTTCTGTAAAGCGACTGATGCCGCAGCAGTTTATGTAAATACCTCAACAGCATTTACCGACGGGGCTGAGTTCGGACTTGGTGCCGAAATAGGAATTTCAACACAGAAGATGCATGCCAGAGGGCCGATGGCTCTGGAGGCGCTGACCACAATTAAATGGATTATAGAAGGAGACGGGCAGATCAGACCCTGATCAGAATAACAACCTAAAGGAGATTTAATTATGAATCCTGATTTTGAAAGAATTAAGAAATATTACGATGATCTCCCTGCAAAGGTACTCAGGGCGAGGGAGATACTTAAGCACCCACTTACATTTACCGAAAAAGTACTTTACAGTCACCTGTTCGACAGGAAAAAGGCAGCCGGCTTCATCCGTAGCATTGACTATGCTGAATTTTCACCTGCCCGGGTTGCCATGCAGGATGCAACTGCACAAATGGCCATGCTGCAGTTCATGATGGCAGGCAGGATAAATTCTTCAGTCCCCGCATCAATACATTGCGACCATCTTATAACTGCCCAGAACGGCGCAGAAAACGATCTTAAAAACGCCCTTGAAACCAACAGTGAAGTTTATGATTTCCTGAGATCGGTAAGCTCAATGTATGACATTGATTTCTGGGAACCAGGGTCAGGTATCATTCATCAGATTGTTCTTGAGAACTATGCATACCCGGGTGGACTTATTGTAGGGACAGATTCTCATACACCCACTGCCGGAGGCCTGGGAATGATAGCAATAGGTGTTGGAGGTGCAGATGCGGTGGATGTCATGGCCGGACTTCCCTGGGAACTGAAATTCCCCAAGATAATCGGAATCCACCTTACAGGGAAACTCAGCGGATGGGTCTCCCCAAAAGATGTAATACTTAAAATCACAGGCATGCTGTCGGTTAAAGGCGGAACAGGGTCTGTAATTGAATATTTTGGCCCGGGAGCTGAAACATTATCTGCAACAGGTAAAGCAACTATATGCAATATGGGTGCGGAAACCGGAGCTACCTGTTCAGTTTTTGGCTTCGACAGGCAGATGGAAGAGTATCTTACTGCAACAGGCAGACATGATATAGCAGAAATTGCTTCTTCAGTAAAAATGCACCTTACCGGTGATCCGGAAGTTTATGGCGATCCGCAGAAATATTTCGATAATTATCTTGAAATAAATCTCTCCGAGCTGGAACCTTATATTAACGGTCCATTCTCACCGGATCTGGCAACCCCGATTTCAATGATGAAAGATGCTGCCGTAAGAAACAAATGGCCGGTC
Organism: uncultured Rikenellaceae bacterium; assembly: GCA_964637415.1. GTDB lineage: Bacteria > Bacteroidota > Bacteroidia > Bacteroidales > VadinHA17 > LD21. The sequence goes on along the minus strand of CAZWUB010000119.1, from coordinate 2,850 downwards.
GACATATCAGCAGGACTTATCGGATCATGTACAAATTCTTCATACGAAGATCTTTCAAGAGCAGCATCAGTTGTAAAAAATGCCCTGAGGGAAAAAATCAACCTGAAAGCTGAATTGAAAATAACACCCGGATCAGAACTTGTCCGGGAGATCACGGAAAGGGACGGACTGCTGAGCCTGTTCAGGGAAATAGGAGCTGTGATCTTCGCCAATGCATGCGGTCCATGTATCGGTCAGTGGGACAGAAAGGACATTGAAAACTGTCCTGTCAATACAGTGATCCATTCATTCAACCGTAACTTTTCCAGAAGGACGGACGGCAATCCGAATACATTTGCTTTTGTTGCCTCTCCTGAGATTGTAACAGCCTTAACAATCGCAGGAAAGCTTACCTTCAATCCTCTCACTGATTCCCTTATCAATTCCGAAGGCAGACCCGTCAATCTCCCGGAACCAAGAGGCCTTATTCTGCCTCCTGATGGCTTTAACATTGAGAGCACTGTAGCTAAAAAGCCGGCCAGAAAGAAAACTGAACCAAAGATCATAATAAATCCAAAATCAGAAAGACTTCAATTGCTTAGTCCTTTCAGACAGTGGGACGGGAGAGATATGACAGGTCTTCAGCTTCTTATAAAAGCAAAAGGCAAATGCACCACCGACCATATATCAATGGCCGGAAAATGGCTGAAATATCGCGGACATCTTGAGAATATATCCCGTAATTACATGATCGGAGCAATAAATGCTTTCAACAACAAAACAGATTGTGTCCTTAACCAGCTGAACGGGAAATATGAATCAGTACCTGTGGTTGCTACAGCATATAAGAAGAGAGGTATCAGCTCATTTGTGGCAGGCGAGGAGAACTTTGGCGAAGGCTCATCACGCGAACATGCTGCTATGGAGCCCCGGTATCTGAATGTCAGGGCTGTTATTGTTAAATCCTTTGCAAGGATCCATGAGTCTAACCTCAAAAAACAGGGTATACTTACTCTTACTTTCGCTGAAAAAGATGACTATTACAAAATAAGTGAAAGTGATAAAATCGATATTACAGGTCTCAGAGAATTTTCTCCCGGGAAACCGCTGACAGTAATACTCCATCACAAGGACGGATCATGGGAGTCTATTCAGGTAAATCATTCTTATAACGAATCACAGATAGAATGGTTTAAAGCAGGCAGCGCTCTGAACCTCATAAGGAAGAGAGGGGGAGATGAGGTGAGGGGGAGATAAGGTGACAGACCCACGGACTCCCCTCCTGGGAGAGCCTGTCCCGCGCAGCGGGAGGCAAGGGGTGGGTTTTTCAGGCAAAGAGCACAGAGCACAGAGCACAGGGCTCAGAGCGGAGAGCTCAGAGCAAAAAAAAATATGTAACTATGAGTAATTCTGAAAAAATAAAATTTGTTAATGGAAAGCTTGAGGTTCCTGACTTTCCGGTTATACCTTATATAATCGGTGACGGAACAGGTCCGGATATCTGGAATGCATCTGTCAGAATTTTTGATGCCGCAGTTGAAAAAGTTTTCAGCGGAAAGAAGAAGATAATCTGGAAAGAGGTTCTAGCCGGTGAAAAAGCATTTAACCTCACAGGGAACTGGTTACCCCAGAAAACGCTTGACACTTTCCGGGATTATTTTGTCGGTATAAAAGGTCCCCTGACAACACCCGTCGGTGAGGGAATGAGATCCCTGAATGTTGCACTCCGGCAGGAACTGGACCTTTACACCTGCTATCGTCCTGTAAGGTACTTCAACGGAGTACCCAGTCCGGTTAAAAAGCCGGAACTGGTTGATATGCATATTTTCCGCGAGAATACCGAGGATATCTATGCGGGAATAGAATATATGCACGGTAAGCCTGATACAGAAAAGCTTAAGAATTTCCTGATTAATGATATGGGGATCAAAAAAATAAGATTCCCTGCAACTTCATCAATAGGTATCAAACCTGTATCTGTCGAAGGCACGGAAAGACTTGTAAGGCAGGCCATAAAATTTGCTCTTGAAAAGAAACTCCCTTCTGTGACAATCGTTCACAAAGGAAATATTATGAAATTCACCGAAGGATCATTTATGAAATGGGGCTATGCCCTCGCAGAAAGAGAATTCGGCGACAGAGTATTTACATGGGAACAATACAAAAAAATTACAAGCCTGCAAGGCGAAAAAGCAGCAGATGAGGCACAAACAATTGCTGCTTCCCAGGGAAAACTTATTATAAAGGATGTGATTGCCGATGCATTCCTTCAGCAAATACTCACCCGTCCCGCAGATTATTCGGTGATTGCAACACTAAACCTTAATGGTGACTATATCTCGGATGCACTTGCTGCAATTGTAGGTGGAATAGGTATAGCGCCGGGGGCAAATATTAATTTTGATACAGGTCATGCAATATTCGAAGCCACCCACGGTACTGCACCAAAGTATGCCGGACAGGATAAGGTCAATCCGGGGTCATTAATACTCTCCGGAGCGCTTATGCTTGAATATCTCGGATGGAGTGAAGCAACATCAATTATTTATAGAAGTCTTGAAAATACAATTCTCGAACAAAGAGTTACATACGATTTCCACAGATTGATGGATAATGCCACACTACTTAAAACTTCAGAATTTGCAGATGCTATAATTAATCACATACGGACTGATTAACTAATATTATTACTATGGAAGACAAGAAATTTTTTTCACAACTCACAAACTCTGTAAGAGAATCCTGCCTGATCGATAATGATCTCTTTGAGAAATTTGATGTTAAAAGAGGTCTGAGAAACAACGACCGGACAGGGGTACTTGTCGGACTGACAAATATCGGTGATGTTGTCGGTTATGAAAAAGAGAACGG
>CAZWUB010000118.1:0-11130 GCA_964637415.1 uncultured Rikenellaceae bacterium | reverse complement strand
ATTTTTATTTCAATGGTCTGATGGAACCCACATGTTTGAAAATTATATACATACGTGTTTGTGTTTGTAATACATGTGGGTTTCATATTTTCTCAGATCAGGAAGTACAAATGGGGTAAGGTTCCGGCTTCAGGGATGAGGGTTTTATATTTGCGTTTTTTCATTACGACGCTTACATCGCTGTTCGGATCGTCAAGATCGCCGAAATACATACATTTTGTCGGACATACCGAAACGCAGGCTGGTTTCATTCCCTGTTTTACCCGGTGGATACAGAAGGTACATTTATCGACATATCCTTTCGGATGAGGAAAGCGGGCATCATAGGGGCATGAGGCTATGCAGGCACCACAACCGATACATTTGTTGGGTTTGACCATTACGATCCCTCCCTCGACAATATGACTGGCTCCTGTCGGGCAGCATCTTACACAGGGGGCATTTGCACAATGATTGCACCGTTCGGATCTGATCTCGACTTCGAGCTGAGGATATGTACCGTCGATCACTTCCACAACCCAGTCGCGGCAGAATCCTATTGGTACATTATTTTCTGTCTGGCATGCCACAACGCAATCGCTGCAACCCACACATTTTTTTGTATCAACAGCCATTGCGTATCTCATAAGAGCACCTCCTCTGCGTTAAGGTCAGTAATGAAAGTAACAAAATTTCCTCTCATACCTGTACCACCCATAATGGGATCTACCAATACTTTTGTTATAAGGTTTGTATCACTGGCACCCTTACCGTAGCATCGTCTCAGTTTTTTCTGGTCGTGGCCAAAGCCGTGGACCATGTAAACGGAATCCCAGCGGATGCGTTCTGTTACTCTTACCTTTATCGGGAACTCTGACCGTTTGCCATCCTGATTCATCAGGTGAATATATTGTCCGGTCTTCAATCCCCACTCCCCGGCTACTCTGGGATTTACCCACAAGCTGTTCTCATCCATCAGGTCGGTCAGATTGGGATTATTGGCTGTACGGCTGAAAGTATGCATTGGTGCACGTCCGTAATTAAGGCGGTAATATCCTTCCGGCGGCTCTTCATGAGGCGTGTATTTTGGCATCGGGTCAAACCCGGCCTCTTCAATGGCCAGTGAATAAAGCTCTATTTTACCGCTTGGGGTATAAAATTCGACATTTTCACCGGGAGCAAAATATAGGTCTTCATAAGGCCGGTCGAAAGTTTTTACACCAATCTTCTTCATCTCTTCCAGGCTGCTACCCACCTGTTTAAGTTGCCAGTCGAGCTGATCTTCAATATTTTCAAAAGGAAAATAATCAATTACATTTAATCTTTTGGCAAGCTCTCTCGCCATCCAGTATGCAGGTTTTGTGTTGTAAGATGGTTCTGCTGCAGGTTGTCTGAGGGCTATTTGCGGTTTACGGTGGGGTCCGACTCTTAGTTCATCATATCTCTCGAGGTATGTGCATTCGGGAAGGACCACATCAGCCCATCCGGTTATCTCCATCGGCATTGTGTCTATAACTACAAGAAGCTGAAGAGCCTGTATCGCTTTGAGGGTATTTTCCTGATTAGGCAATGTCTCAATAAGGTTTGTTCCGTTGACGATCCATCCCTGGAACTGGCAGTGGCGGCTGGGATCAGGGACTGTAGCATCGCAGAGCCCGTTAGCCAGAACAGAATCAGCCAGCTTGTACATGTCGGGGAATTCTGTCCTCCACGATCTTTTCGGAGTAGGGAAAGGAGGGTGGACAGGTTCCGGAAGCTCGTAACTCTCAGGGCGGTAGAATCCTCCCCTGCGGCCCCATGAGCCAAGCAGTGCATTAAGAATTGCTACAGCCCTCATACGCTGGGTATCATCACCATACCATGTCACATGGCGCCCGGGGTGAACAATGACAGCGGGAGAGGCGTTAGCCATCTCACGTGCAGTCTGACGAATTATTGTCGGATCAATTGTTGTGATACCATAAGCCCATTCGGGCGTCATATTCTTCACATGATCCCTTAGGTATTCAAGGCCGTAAGTATATTTCTCAACATAAGGTTTGTCGTAGAGTTCTTCTGTGATAATAACGTTTATCCATGCCAGTAACAATGCGAGGTCAGTGGCAGGTTTTATCGGGAGCCAGTATTTTGATTTGCCGGCAGCGGTTGAGTATCGCGGATCAACAGTAATGATTGTTGCTCCTTTGTCGATAGCATCAGACATTTCCTGAACCTGGCCGTTGTGCATGTTTTCGCCAATATGGCTGCCGATCAGTACAAGGCATTTTGTATCACGGATATCGGTTCGTTCAGGGCTCTCGATAGTTTCTCCGAATGTTGCCTGGAATGCAACTTCCCGGGGACCGCGGCACTGTGCATAAGATGGAGCTGCCACATGCGGTGAGCCAAGGGCACGAAGAAGAGTTGAAAAATACTTACCTCCCGATCCATGGGTGAAGAGGGCAAGACATTCGGGACCATGTTCAGCAGTTATGACCTTTATCTTTTCGGCGATATAATCAAAAGCTTCATCCCAGGTAGCCTCCCGGAAACTTTGTTTACCCCGCTCTTCGGTCCTGATAAGAGGAGTACGCAAACGGTCTTCATCATAATACATCCCAACCCCTCCGGTACCCCGAGGGCAAAAACGACCATTACAGTTGAGATCTTCATTGTTTCCGATAATCTTTTTTATTGCTCCCTTCTCATCCTTGTAGACCCACCCGGCGCATTTCCAGAAACAGATCTCACAGTATGTCGGAGTACGGCCGGCTATTACGACTTCGGCTGCCTTGTGAGCTGCATTGCGTTCATTACCAAGCAGCTTAATGCCTGCTGCTCCGGCCATGACAGCTCCCGCACCCATTGTTGTAATCCTTATGAATTGCCTGCGTGTTGCCATCTTAAAAATTTATCGAAAACGAAAGTATATTTTTCTGGAAAACGATTGTATAAAGTATGATTAATATTATTAATAATTCAGTTATGCCTGAGGAATATTTTATTCATCACCATGTTTTTTGGTAAATAACTTACCGCAGGACCGGTTTTTGAACTTCTAGTCTGATTCATGAACATAGTCTTTCGGTTCAATATGTACGGTGGCAATAATTCCGTAAAGCTCAAATATTTTATTCTCAATATCGGTAGCTATTTTATGGCCCGACATTATAGTAATACTGTTTTCAAGTTTGATATGAAAAGTCAGTTCCTGGTGTGACACATAGTTGTGTATGTGAAAATGATGAGGTTCTAAGGTTTTTCCGTATTTATCTCCAAGCAGGGATGTTATTTTTGTTATCAGTTCAGGGCTCGGCTTTTCTCCGAGTAATTTATTTATAGCCTCTTTCGCTATCCTGAAGGTTGCATACATGAGCATAATTGAAATAATTGCACCCAAAGCACTGTCGATCCACCAGAATTGTCTGGCAAAAAGGATACCGATCAGTACCAGGACAGATGAAAGAGCATCGCTGCGGTGGTGCCAGCCATCGGCTTTAACGCTTACATTATCTGTTATACGACCGATATAAAAGGCATATTGTGCAAGCGCTTCCTTAACAACTATTGAGATGATTGTTACTACTATTGCCAGGGTCCCGAACTGAGTGGTTTCCCCTCCGGTAAATTTGATTATGGAATCTTTTATGAAGCTCCAGGCTATTACAGCAAGAATAAAAGCTATTATAAGTGCAGCAATCTGTTCCCATCTTCCATGTCCGAACGGGTGTTCCCTGTCGGGTTTCTTTGACGACAGTTTAACACCGATAATTACAACGACTGAACTTACGGAATCGGAAAGCGTATGCCATGCATCGGCTGTCAGGGCGATAGAGCCGGTAACAATGCCGGCCCATAATTTAAGGGCGAATAATATGGCATTTGTTATTATTGAAACCAAACCCTCTAAATATCCTGCTTTTGCTTTATCCATAATAAATGATTTTCAAGCTATAGACTCCGGGTTCTTAAACATATCAGGAAACTGAATTATTATGTCGTGATAAACAATGTAATCAGATTACAAATATAGGAAATCGGCTTAAGCCGACTGATATGGCAAGCTTCTTTCTAAGGTTTACGAGGGTTATCTCTTAAAATCAATGTAATTATTCCTGAAGGTCCATGGAGGTCCGTCTGATATAGTTTGTTTTTCTATACGAAGGGTTTCATCATCAATTAGCTGAATGAGGATAATATTTTCAGAAGGGAAAATGAAATCGGTAATGGGCTGATCCCAGATGTTTACAAAGTTGCTGAATGTATATATGTTACCGTCATTGGTAATCTGGTCAAACGGGCGGTTATGGGTACCGGTTTCTTCAGGATAGAATTCGTAAGCCATTGAAGGAATTCCGGGAACTGAGGTCCCCATTGATATAACATTCTTCTGAGGATTAAAATTGTTTAAGATCAGACTCAGGTGTGGATCTTCGGGTACCACAGGACTTCCGGGAAGAAACCATAGTCCCTGAATTGTCCCTTTCACATCGTAACACACCTCCCCTTCAAAAGGAGGCACCTTTCTTTGAAGATAACCCTGATTTCCTGTTTGTACAACATTAAAGTAAAAATCCCTGATTTCGGCAGTGGTATAATTCAGAAAACTAACGGCATTTTGATAACCATAATCCCCCCATCTTTCGGTCTTTATAAGAGACAGTGTTTCCCGTTTATCAATTGTTCCGTAATCTATTCCGGTGATTTCGGGCATGTCAGGTAATTCACCAATACGATCACCTGCCTTCACTTTTAGATTGGGTTCATAAATATTTAAATTGAAGGTTTTACCACCTGTAGAATAAACATCCGTTTTAGTGATTTCACCCAACTGATCCAAAATTAATTCATCCAGCCTTGGAACATGGCCATATTTGACCATGATATCCCTGCAGGCCCATAAAGTGACAGAGTATTCTACATTGTAAGGTGCCGGAAGCTGGTTTTCAGTGACAAACGTTATCCATCCGTCGCAGGGTGCATAAATGGGGATGCTGCCAATGCCGCGTACTATATCAATATAATGATGACTGGTGGGAAAAACATGACCGCTCGGGTTATAATGACCAAGAGGGACAATCCGGATAACATGTTCCGGATCGATGGGAGAGACGGGAAATACTATTCCATCAGGACATGAAGGCAGTGATTTTACAAAATCTTCCTCCTTTTTGCAGCAGGTAAGAGAAAGCAAAATAAAAATACCAGGCAAAATAAAATTCTTCATCCGGTGGGATTTATGTGTAATCGGGTAACAATCCTGAAAAGTCAAATATTACTTAAGCAAATTTACTAAAATTAACGTCCGGCTAAATTGTTTTATTTTAATGTTCCTGTATGAGTACGAATTATAAATCAGGAAAATGGAAACTGCAGCATATAATTTATATTCGGTTTAATACGATTTTTTATCTTTGATGTAATAAACCTGAATTAAGAATCAGATAACTCCTGAAAACAAGATGATGAAATTAATTGTCAGTTTGCCGTTCTTATACCTGTATATGGGTGTTATGATTTGCTCTTCCTGTTCAAACAAAGTCTCCGGTTATGGCCCGGATATTTATGTCCCTGATACTACATTCAAAGTGGTGGGATACCTTTCAACAGGAAATTTTGACCAGATTGATTTACTTGAGCTTAACAAGCTGACTTACCTTAATCTGGCATTTGCAAATCCTGATGCTGAAGGGAATCTTGTCGCTGAAAGGAATGCGGATATTAGACCCGTGGTTCAAAGGGGGCATGATCTGAACCTTAAGGTTTTCATATCACTTGCAGGAGGGGGGAAGCCCGATACTGTCATCTGGAAAACGTTGTTGTTGCCTGAAAACAGGTCAGCATTTATTAAAAAGATCCTGAATTATACAGAAGTGAATAATCTCGACGGGGTTGATGTCGATATTGAATGGAATCTTTTACCCTATCTGGGAGATACCTATAATCCGTTCGTAATTGAACTGAGGGAAGCGCTTCATTCCAGGGGAAAAGGGATAACCTCAGCACTCGGGGCGACGGATCTTCATAAAGCTGTAGGGCAGGAAGCTCTTGAAGCATATGATTTTATAAATGTGATGGTTTATGATAAAACCGGAATATGGCGTCCGGAAAATATTGGTCCGCATTCACCTTATTCTTACGCCGAAGAGGCAATCAGGTTCTGGACGGAAGAAAAGAAAATTCCGGCTGACCGGATAATACTCGGCGTACCGTTTTATGGATTTGACTTCACCCCACCAGCCAGGTATATTTCATATAAAGCGATAATAAAGGAAGATCCCTCACTTGCTTACCAGGATTCAGTCGGCAGGAGATATTATTATAATGGTATCCCCACGATTGTAAAGAAGACACAACTGGCAAAAAATAACCTTGGAGGGATCATGATATGGGAAATTGCATCTGATACCGTAGGTGATCTTTCGTTGCTTCGTGCCATTAACCAGACTCTTCGGGACTGAGTTCCTGAGTGATTATTCTTTACCGGGATGAGGAGGGGATATCATTCACCAAGGTAAGCGCAAACCAGCCTGCTGTCGCTTCTGGCAAAAACACAGCCATAGGCGAAAGCAGGGTGACTCCAGGTTACACCGGTACCGTTACGGTTCAATTGCCCGGTTGTCGGATCAATAAGTTTTGAACGGCTGATAATATTCAATCCCTGCGGGGAGAGTTCGGTAATCAGAAGTTCTCCGTGTTCATTGAACATCCAGGTATGCTGTTCATGCCCGATAAAATGGATATTGGCCCACCTGTTCTTTTTAACTGCTGACAGATCTTCCCATACCCTGTCACCTGTTTCGAGCTTAAGACAACGCAATTCCCCGTAACTGTCGACACCATAAATGAAGCCATTTTTAATGAGTGGAGTATTAATGACACAATGGAGTGCATCGGTTTTATATTCACTTTCACCAGCCCTTAGCCATACCTTTTGAGCAGTGAGGGTTTGCCTGCTGAGTTTCACAAGCAGAGAACCGCTGTAGAAACAACTTACAAAAAGGTAATCTTTATACAGAACAGGTGTGGAAATACCCATCCCCATTTTAACCGCGAAGGGGACCTTCCAGTAAATCTTACCGGTTTCAGGATCCAGTCCGTTCAGATTATCTGCGGTCCAGATCACAACTACGGGTTTACCGGCCTGTTGGATAAGGACCGGGGCGGAGTAGGAGATCCTATCATCCATTGATCGCCATAGTTCTTTCCCGGAATTTTTATCCAGTGCAAGAACCGAAGCACCATTGGCTCCTCCAATCTGGAGGATGATTTTATTCTTATATATCAGTGGAGTTGCAGCTATTCCCCAGATTGGCATTTTTATCCCGTATTTTCCGTCAATATCAAGCTGCCATAAAACCTTTCCGTTCTGTGCATCGAAGCAGAATAAATGACCCATGGTTCCGAGGGAGTAGGCTTTCCCTTCGCTGATAACCACTGAAGCCCTTGGTCCGTTGGGGTATCCGACATTTCCGTAACGGGAAACATAGCGGAAAGTCCAGATTGTTTTCCCGTTATTGGCGTCAACACATATTACTCGTTCCGAGGCTTCCGGCTTCAATGTCAGGTCGGTCAGATAGACTTTCCCGCCTGCCACTGTGGGACCACTGTAACCAGGGCCGCAGGGGATGCTCCATTTAAGAGGTATCGTGGAATTATTAAATTTCTTCACAATTCCGATTTCATCCCATGAACCCTCACGGTTTTTACCACGCCAGTCAGGCCATTCGCCGGATCCGGGTAAACCGGCAGTGAACAATCCGGTAAAAATAAGGGCAGATATTTGAAGGATCAGGTATGGCATCTCTTTATCATTTAGTTAATTACGATATTCATGTATTGTAACAAGGTGGAATAAATGCCCTCCTTCCCGGGATCTGATTAATCCGTATACAATCATTATTAAAATTTAAGTAGGGGCGTTGAATTCAACGCCCTAAATTTACATTTAGACAGACAGTATCTCAGTTGCGGATTTTCTGCCGATAGTATCCACCGCAATAATTTTAAATTCTTTACCGGACGTGGCCAGGAAGCTGAAAGGATCCCTTGAAACCTGGGGAACATGTTTTACTGTTCCGATAATTTTGCCTGCGCTTTCTATTTCATAATGTGAAACAGGTTCATTCCCTGCATAGCTCGTATCCCAGGATAATTTTATTCCATCGGATCTGGTCAGTTTTGCATTTGCGGGAGGAGTAAGACCTTTGTCTGGCAACTGAAAATAATTTGTCTCACCATTATGTGCACGTGCACCTATATTTTCAAGTTCACGTCTTTCATTTTCAATCAACGCATCAGGAGCAATCTGTGCAGCATAATAATTCTGTACAAGCTGACATTTCAAAGGATTATCATCTATCCGGCCGGTGCCTATAATCAGAGTATGTATTCCCGGAGTTGTTAGTACGTATTCGATGAGTGGTTTGCTTGGTACAGATTCGGTTCCAATAATGCTGACAACATGTTCCGGTTTGTTTGACCATGTTGGTTCTTTTGTATACATTGCCCCGTCAGAAAAGACTTTCATCCCTATAATCCCTATATTCTTTGCCTGTGCCACAGGGATCACATTGTATTGCATATTAAGGTAACGCCTGTCATTAACATTTATGGCAACAAGCATGCCATCAAGAAGGTCCCATTTGTCACGCTGTATCATATCGATCATTACGGGTGCGCTGTAATGTCCTGAAAATCCCAGGTGCCTGACCAGTTTTTCATTTTTCGGGTTCAGTCCGGTAATATTTGTGCCGTCCCTGTAGTCGCGGAGAGCAACCAGTGCACCGAAATTGTCATTTATATCAAGGGGTGTTTCAAGACCTTTAAATACTACATCCACTTCTTCAGGGTTTGTAATATTATGAATAAGTATCATGTTGACATATGCACCTTCGGGGTAGGTTCCGTCATCGTTTCCAAACATCTGGGAAAGTGAGCGTTTCAGATCGGCCACTGCACCCTCTCCATGATCCCCGTCAGTGCTGTTTCTGACATTGTCCAGCTTCGGATATCCTCCTTTAGCCCAGCGGACCATTGTTTTTGTGGTGAGAAAAATGCTGTCTCTCAGTTCATTATTGTAACCTTTTTGTCCCGGAATGAGATTAAGTTTTCTGAATGCTTTACCATAATTCATCTGGCTCGGACCGTATGCATTTGAGGTGTCATAATAATTAATGCCCAGATCAAACGCCTTTAAAATGATATCAACAGGCTCAATACCTTCCGGTGTCCACTGAAGGGAACTTTGTCCTCCAAGACCTATTGTAGTAACATCAAAATTGATCTTTCCTAAGCGCCGTTTCAAAGGAGAAGGGATCGAAGTTGAAGAGCAGGAAAGGGAAGGCATCAATGAAACACCGGCAGCAGCAGCTGCTGAAAGTTTCATAAATTCGCGTCGCGAAAGTCTGAATTTATTTTTACCTGTAGCCATCATGTAATAAATTTTATAAGGTTAAGATTTGAAAATTGGGGAAAATAATTTGAAAATGAGTTAATTTGATAATTTGAAAATAGAATGCAAATTAGTTACATTTTGAGGAGCTTATGATTTTGGATAGAATTTTAATTAATTCCTGGATATGGACTAATAGTTTTTCATCAAAAGGATAACTTGGAGTGTGTTTACAAATTAAAAGCCAATATTCAGTTTCGTCGGCTTCCTTGGCTGCTAATTTTATCTTGTGTATAAAATCAGCCTTGCTTTCTGCGTTCTGCGCTTCACGAACATTAGCTCCTATTGACGTTCCGGACCTCAGAAGCTGCCTCGATAAAACATATTTTTTGTTTTCCTCCAAAAGTTCGCAGTATAAAACGACTTCCAATGCAAACTTGAATGATTTTTCGACAATAATATTTTCTTTATCATTTCTCATCTGATCATTTATCAAGGGATTTAACAATTTTCAAATTACCGAATTTTCAAATTTTCAAATTAATCAGGTCTTTCAGCAGTTACAGTAATGCTGAAAATCCCGGTTTGTCCTGTTTTAAAAGAATTCAGATCCTTTTTGTCAATGAATTCCGACAATAATGATTCCGGCAGTGATATTTCCTTTTGCTTATGAACTTTAATGTTTCTGAATCCTGAATTATCAATAATATTCAGGTATTCTGATATTTCGCTTGCCCCTGATACACATCCAACATACATCTCGGCATCTTTCTGAAGTTTTTCAGGAAGATTACCTTCAACAACAACATCCGAGACACAGAAATGAGCACCTGGTTTTAATACTCTGAAAATCTCCCTGAATGCCTTAGATTTATCCGGTACCAGATTAAGTACACAATTGGAGATAACAACGTCAAATGTGTTATCATTGAATGGCATTGATTCAATATCCCCGACAACAAATTCAACATTACTGTAATTGAGTTTTATGCAGTTTTCTCTGGCTTTTCCCACCATTTGTTCTGTCATATCGAGCCCCGTAACTTTCCCGGTTTCACCAACTATTGCCCTTGCTACAAAACAATCATTTCCGGCACCACTTCCAAGATCAAGTACATGGTCTCCCTGTTTTATACCGGCATAATCGGTTGGAATTCCACAACCAAGATTCAGGTCAGCATCGGGAACGTAACCTTCTCTGTTCTCATAACTATCACTGAATGTGGCCAGATCAGGTCCGGAGCCGCAACAACAATTGCTGCCACAGCAACTTCCTGACTTATCCGGCTGGGTTGCAATTTGTCCGTATTTTTCTTTTACTAATTCCTTAAGGTTTTCTGGTTCCATATTTTATTGTTTTTATTGTTTTATCCATTTATTTCCGGTTTTATTTTTTCCTGATAGAGTTTAAAAAAGTCATTTTTAATCTTGTCCCGTGTTTTTCTGAATTCACTAAGGATATACTCCTCAGTCCCGGTCTTAAGAGAGGGATCTTCATAACCCATATGTAAACGATTTTTCACTTTCCCTGTGAAAGCGGGACAAGTCTCATTTGCATCATCGCAGACAGTTATCACAAAATCCCATTTGTCATTAATATACCTGTCAACATTTTTCGGTTGATGCCCGCTAATATCAATTCCTGCTTCAGCCATTACTTTTACAGCTGTGGAATTGATCCTGGAAGCAGGAAATGTCCCTGCAGATTGCACTTCGATATTTTTATCGAATGATTGCAGAAACCCATGTGCCATCTGACTTCGGCAGCTGTTACCGGT
>CAZWUB010000117.1:0-11165 GCA_964637415.1 uncultured Rikenellaceae bacterium | reverse complement strand
GAAATCAGAACTTCTGACTTCGCTGTTCGTTTGTTCAAATGTTCTTACTTCAATCGAACTCCGTTTACAATAATTTCAAGATTGCTTCCTGAATATTCAGTACGTGATTTTATAATGCCTGTTACCGATGGAGCTTTTATCCCTGACCCGAATGTGACTTTCCCCGAAAATATTCTCGCTTCATCCCATAAACCTTCCTCAATAAAGTGATTCAATACCGCGGCTCCGCCTTCAATAAATAATGACTGGATACCCGATTTGTAAAGGTATTCTGCTATCTGTAACGCCGAACTTCTTTCATTGTCAAGAATAACTCTGTCCCGGGAGGCCGGAACAGATTTATCATGTGTAAATACAATTGTTCTTCCTTCAGATGTGAAAACAGCAGAGTTTTTATCGAGTTTCCCTGAGCTGCTGAGTATCAGCCTCAGGGGATCATCTCCCGGCCAGAATCTTAAATTAAGCATAGGATCGTCGGCTCTGACAGTACCTGCCCCTGCAAGTATTGACTGTTCTTCAGACCGCCATCTGTGAACCAGTACCCTTTCGGCCTTTCCGGTTATCCATGTGGGCTTCCGGCCCGCAAGTCCATCTCTTTCAACATCAATGAATCCGTCAGAACTCTGAGCCCACTTCAGAATAATATATGGCCGCTTCTTTTCATGAAATGTAAAAAACCTCCTGTTGATCCACCGGCACTCATTTTCCAATACTCCGGTCATTACATCACAGCCCGCCATCCTGAGTGCAGCTATCCCTTTTCCGTTGACTTTATAACTCGTGTCAGTTGTTCCAATCACAACTTTTTTTATACCCGAACTGATTATTATCTCAGTGCATGGAGGAGTTTTTCCATAATGGTTGCAGGGCTCCAGACTGACATATAAAGTTGAATCCTTCAGTAATCCACTGTCAGGAACCGAGTTAATTGCAATTCTTTCGGCATGGGGTTCTCCGGCCTTAAGATGGTAGCCTTCACCGATTATTAAACCATTCTGAACAATAACCGATCCTACAAGAGGATTGGGATAGGTCTTCCCTTCAGCCCTGCCTGCAAGATCAAGACACCTCTGCATGAATTTTATATCATTACCGGAAGGCTTTGACATTAAAGTGTTAATTTTGATTTATGGGCGTCAATATACAAACTATTAAGGAAATCCGGCTTTATCTTAAAGAGGAACTTGAAGGACTATACCCTCTGCATGAGATAAATGCAATATCATCTATAATTGTAAAAGAAGTATTGAAAACTCCCCCTCTGCATTATCTTGCCCTTCCTGAAACTCCTGTACAGAAAAAACATGTTCAAAGGATTTCCGGAATATGCAGAGAACTGAAGAAAGGCAGACCATTGCAATATATCCTCGGTTATACTGAATTCTATAATTGTACTATACTCGTTGATCAGAATACTCTGATCCCCCGCCCTGAAACTGAAGAACTTACAGATTTGATAATCAAGGAAAACAGGGGATTCACCGGTGCTGTTCTTGATGCCGGTACGGGATCGGGATGCATTGCAATTGCTCTTGCAATAAATCTTCCGGGCACAACGGTAACTGGTTTCGACATATCCGAAGGAGCAATCGGAAAAGCGGTGGAAAATGCATCGCTCAACAATGCACATGTGACCTTCCATGTGGCAGACATGTTTAATCCCGGGCCGCTATTATTTAGAGATACAGATATAATAGTAAGTAATCCGCCTTACATACGTGAATCTGAAAAAAGACAGATGTCTGAAAATGTTCTAAACTATGAACCACACGAAGCACTCTTTGTCCCGGATTCTGATCCGCTGATCTTTTACAGGGCAATTATTGAACTTGCATCACGCATCCTTGTACCCCGGGGAAAAGTTTACTTTGAGATAAACGAGGCAATGGGAAAACAACTGTCCGAACTCCTTTTAACCTCGGGATTTGCCTTTGTGGAAATAATAAAAGACCTTAATAATAAAGAAAGAATAATAAAAGGGATAAAGAATCATTAGTGTCCGAATAAGTTTGTTGTTTGAAATTTTAATTATTAACCGAAAACCCGAGAAAAAGAATGAATGAGAACAGCTTTTACGGAACTCTCCTGTCGAAAGCAATGGCTCTCTGCTCAAAAAGGGAATACTGCACAGATGATATAAGGAATAAATTAAGATCGTGGGGGGCAGGAGAAGCTGATAGCGAGAAAATTATAAGTACCCTTATCAGGGAAAATTTTTTAAATGAAACCCGTTATGCCTCTGCCTTTGTCAGGGATAAGTTCACTTATAATAAATGGGGAAAAGTGAAGATGGCTGCCCATCTGAGGGCAAAACAAATATCCCCCTCCATTATAACCCCCGCTCTTGATCTAATCGATAATGAGCTTTATATCAAAACAATAAAGGAGATTATAAATTCTCATCGCAGACATGTTAAAGCAAAAAATCAGTTCGATCTGAAGGGCAAACTCCTCAGGTTCGGATTATCAAAGGGATTTGAGAGTAATCTGCTTTATGACCTCCTTAACGATCTGGACTGAATTGTCAACTGCCCTTTGCCAACTGCCCTTTGCCAACTGCCAACCTGAAAATGAGTAGTGAGTTGTGAGTTATGAGTTGTGAGTCTAATGCTCAGAGCACAGAGCTCAGTGCGCAGGGGAAAACGGCATTGCCGTCAACCTAATGAAAATTTGTGGATATAGGTTTCCCTGCCTTTTTTTAAGGAGGGGTGGCCAGACCACAAAATCATCTAATTTGGAGAAAAAAAATATTCTGGCCGGGGTGGTTTATTTTATTCTTAGAAATAAGTTCACGTTTGTTAAGTCCGTTTTAACCACCCCGGCCGGGAAAGCAGAATTGTAAACATATCAAAATCAGCAATCCCGGCCACCCCTCCTTAAAAAAAGGAGGGGAAACTTTTGTCCCCAAAAATCCTGCTAATGACAATATTTTGTAAATTACACACTATTTGATACTTGCAATGTTGTCATGACGTAAGGTGTGCAAATATTTTTGAACGCGGACTTAAGTTGACGGCTCTGCTCTCTGCCAACCAGAAAATGAGAGGTGAGACATGAGCGGTGAGAGAAAACCAAAGAATTACAGCCACTTGAAAAGATACACCAAAAATGGAATAAATGTGATAAGGAATAAAATTGAAGATCCTGTAATATCCAAAATGATCAGTTCTCTGCGCGATCCGGGATAAGCAAAGTAAGTCCGCGTAAAGAATATCCTCATCAGCAGCTGGGCAACGAAGAACAGAAATACCCTCATCCCGTTACTGTTCCAGTCATAAGCCTCTCCTATTCTTCCTCTTACTATAAGTGAAAAACTGTGTGAAAGTCCGCATGAGGGGCATTCTTCTCCTGTAATCTTCTCGTGAATACAAGGTACCGGATAGTCGTCCTTTTCTGGTGAAAAAATTGCGCTGTATAACAGGATCAAAACTATGATCCCTGCGAAAACGAGATTTATTACCAGATAAGGTTCGTTCAGCAGTTTATTCCCGGAGCAGGTTGTAGATCTATTCAGGACGGACAAGGGTGGTGTCATCATCAGATGTTTTTCCCGTTTCCAGTTCCTCGAGAGTTTTTACCCTCTCTTTCTTGTCAACACTTGTACTGATCTCAACTTTATCATCACCGTTCTGGATCCTTATGTCTATGTTTGCATTCTCAATTTCCTTCAATACATCCTCCTGCACCTCATCAACAATCTTTTCGATCCTGTTGGGCCATTTATCGGCTTTTCTGGCAATTTCACCCGCAACAAAAATCTGGGAAAACGAAATCAGGGTTGCCACAATACCGATAATAAGTCCTGCTACAAGAATACCCCGTGGGGAATCATTTCTTGCAGCCTGAGAAAGCCCGACCGATGCAAGCACTATGGCAATTATTCCCGGTATAACTGCCATCAGACCCACACAGGGTATAACTGCAAGTACAAAAGTTATTATTGCTGTTATGAGTGCTGCCACACCCAGGTTCTGTCCTTCCGGCCGCCTGTCCGGTTGGCCCGGTCCCTGTACCGGTCCGTTGTGCTGATTGGGGTTCCTGCTTAAATCTTCCATTTTATTTCTTGTTAATAGTTGCTTTCATTCCTTGTCCAGGATATTAATCATATCCTGTTCTAAAGACGTCAGGGGAACTTCAATGATGCGTCCCGCTTCAATATTATTTTTATAAAAAATAAAAGTAGGGACTCTCTGTATATTAAGTTTGTCATATTCCCCTACCGGTGCGGCTTTTTCATTATCAACACCGATGAATGTGATCTTATCCACCGGGAAATCCATGAGGTCAATAATCTTCAGGAAACGCGGAACCTCTCTCCTGCTGTCGGGGCACCATGTCCCCAGTACTATTTTTATTGTAAGATCACCTTTATCTGTATTTTTCAGCCGGTTTATTAAGCCGGAATCTGGCTGATACCGGTCATAACCTAAAGTATACCATTCTGAATGCGGTGGCATTGTCATCCTGTCCCTGTTGAAATATCCGAGCAACCAGGTTGTCTGTTCCATAAAATTTGTTGAATATCCTGCTGTGACGGTCGGTTCAGGAATTAATTGTCTGTCTGAAGCTTCCCGGGTTGGCCTGCAACCGTGACCAATGCTTAATAATAATCCGATGCTGATCAGAAATAATCTTCCCATTGTTCAGGATTAAGTACAAATATTACGGAAATTATTCGAATGAATGCAGTAATATTTCAAGAATCTGTTTTGCAGCTTTTGCAACTGAAGTACCGGGTCCGAATATTGCAGCAACACCGGCGTCGTAGAGGAACTGATAATCCTGCGGTGGGATTACACCTCCTGCAATTACAAGGATATCATCCCTTCCCAGGCTTTTCAGTTCTGAGATAACCATAGGAATAAGTGTTTTATGTCCTGCTGCGAGGCTTGATACCCCGAGTATGTGAACATCATTTTCGACAGCCTGTCTGGCAGCTTCGGCCGGAGTCTGGAACAACGGGCCGATATCAACATCAAACCCGATATCGGCATATCCTGTAGCAACGACCTTTGCGCCCCTGTCATGACCATCCTGGCCCATCTTGGCGACCATTATCCGGGGCTGTCGCCCCTCTTTTTCAGCAAATCGTACCACAAGGGCCTTTGCTTCAATAAAATCGCTGTCCGGCTTATATCCGGATGCATAAACACCTGATATTGAACGTACCACTGCTTTATATCTTCCTGTTACTTTTTCCAATGCATAAGATATTTCCCCGAGGGTTGCTCTTTTTGAGGCAGCATCAACCGCCAGTTCAAGGAGATTGCCATTACCTGAGGAGGCGCATCTTGTAAGTGCATCGAGGGCGGCATGACATTCTGTTTCATTGCGTGAAGCCCTTAGTTCTGCAAGCCTCCTGATCTGTGATTCACGCACAGCTGTATTGTCAACCTCGAGGGTTTCAAGAGGTTCTTCCTTTTCAAGCCGGTATTTGTTTGTCCCGACAATTATCTGTTCCCCCGAATCAATTCCAGCCTGTGTCCTTGCGGCAGCTTCCTCAATTCTCATTTTCGGGATACCCGATTCAATTGCCTTTGCCATCCCTCCCAGCTTTTCTATCTCAGTTATTAGATCCCATGCCCTCCGGGCTATCCCGTCTGTAAGCGATTCCACATAATACGATCCGGCCCAGGGATCAACAGCCCTGCAAATCTCTGTCTCATCCTGAATGTATTTCTGTGTATCCCTGGCTATTGCTGCTGAGAAATCAGTAGGCAATGCCAGAGCCTCATCAAGTGCATTTGTATGCAGACTCTGTGTATGTCCCAGAGCTGCAGCCATGGCTTCTATACATGTTCTTCCCACATTGTTGTAAGGATCCTGCTCAGTAAGGCTCCATCCCGATGTCTGACAGTGTGTCCTCAGCACCATTGATTTCGGATTTTTCGGATTAAAGCCCTTCACGATCTTTGCCCATAACATCCTGGCAGCTCTCATCTTGGCAATCTCAAGAAAATGATTCATCCCGACTGCCCAGAAAAATGATATCCTTGGTGCAAAAGCATCAATATCAAGTCCGGCATTAATCCCTGCCCTCAGATATTCAAGTCCGTCGGCCAGAGTATATGCCAGTTCAATATCACATGTGGCGCCTGCTTCCTGCATATGGTATCCCGAGATGCTTATTGAATTGAACCTTGGCATCTTTTCAGTTGTATATCTGAAGATATCCGAAATGATCCTCATCGAGAATCCGGGAGGATATATATATGTATTACGGACCATGAACTCCTTCAGGATATCATTCTGGATTGTCCCCGACAATTCCTCCGGCTTTGCACCCTGTTCCAGTGCGGTCACTATATAAAATGCCATAATGGGAAGGACGGCTCCGTTCATTGTCATTGAAACCGACATTTTATTCAGAGGGATATTGTCGAAAAGGATCTTCATATCGAGGACAGAATCAACTGCGACACCTGCTTTGCCGACATCCCCGGCCACGCGTTCATGATCGGAATCATATCCACGGTGAGTTGCCAGATCAAAAGCTACTGAAAGACCTGTCTGCCCGGCAGCAATGTTACGGCGATAAAAAGCATTCGAATCCGCTGCTGTCGAAAAGCCGGCATACTGTCTGATGGTCCAGGGTTGCAGAACATACATTGTTGAATATGGTCCGCGGAGAAAGGGTGGCAATCCTGCAGCATAAGACAGATGCTCCATGCCTTCAAGATCCTTTTCAGTATAAGCGGTTTTTACTGAAATCTCTCCGGCAGTTATCCGGCCTGGTTCTGATCCTTCCTTATCCGACAACCCTTCGGATGGCTTTTCCCTGCCGTTTGTAAGGGAATACAGATCATTATCAGAAAATTTTTGTCTGGGGTAGGCTGGAGTCCTGTGATCTTCCTGGGTGATAAATGAACCGACTGCAGTTTCCGGTATTACTATCAGCCGCTCTCTGTTTTCAATATTTATTTTACCTGCAGCTTCTGAAATTTTATCCCTGATAAATCCATTAAGAAGAGCTTCAACAAACCCTCCGTTGTTTTCAACCTCCAGAAAGAGCTTCCATGCACTTTCTGCATTGAGATATGTGAGTTTTTCAATATAATAAGATCCGCCTGCCGGATCGGCAACTTTCCCGAACCATGCCTCTTCTTTAAGTATCAGCTGCTGATTCCGGGCAATCCTTTCAGAAAACTCGTCGGGCTGCCTGAAGATCATGTCGTATGGTCCGGTGGTAAATGAATCAGCTCCTCCCAGAATTGCCGACATCGATTCAGTCTGGGTCCGAAGCATATTTGTATACGGTTTATTTTCTGTAAGGTTGACACGCAACGTTGTACAATGAATTTCAATTCCTTCAGGATTTTTTCCGGGCATGAATCCATTCAGGACAACTGTCCACAGAAGGCGCGCTGCCCTTAGCTTAGCGATCTCGGGAAGATATTCGGAACCTGTCCCGAATGAAAACCTGATCTTTCGCGAAGCAACATCAGGAGGAATTCCCCTTTCAGCAAGCCTGTGAAGATATTCAGCTCCCATTGCGATTGCAAATGCAAGCTCGGTAACTATATCAGTCCCTGCATTCCTGAAAACGGATGCGTTAATATGAACGGCACGAAACCCGGGAAGCGGAAGTGTTTTCTCTGCAACACCGGCAAGATAATCAAATCCCTTTTCAACAGGGATACAAAGTGTGCCGTTGAGCATCAGCCGGCTTAAAGGATCTGTTTCAACAGCTCCTGTAATTTTTTCAGGTGAATAACTCTTCACATTCTCTATGAAAGCATCAACTAATTCCTTTGCTCTCCCGTCAGAGAGAAAATTGAGTTCAACAGTTTCAGGATTTATATTCCTGAGAAGCAATTCTATGTTACCAGGGGTTATCAATTCAGGAGCAGCCAGATAAAAACCAAGTGAGTCTACACCGCTTTCGATCAGTCTTATTGCTTTCAGGTTTGCTTCGGCATAATCTGTAACCTTAATATCCTGCCTTATTCTCCAGTTATTGCCATTGAGCTTTTTTCCTCTTATAAACGGTGATTGGCCGGGCAGGGAATCGATATATTTCAGCTCTTTAATATCCTCCTGTCTGTAAAAAGGCATCACATCGAAGCCCATTCTGGTTTTCCATACCAGCTTTGAGTTGAAATCCGCTCCCTTAAGGTCGGCAGAGATCCTGTCCATCCATTCTTTGGTACTGACGGGAGGGAATTGTTCGAAGAGTTTTTCTCGTATGGGCATTATATATATAAATGTATGGTTTCAGGCCACATTATTGGCCGGCGAATTCCATCAGGAATGCTTTGATAAATTCATTAAGATCGCCGTCGAGTACTGCCTGGACATTTCCTGTTTCATAGCCCGTCCTCAGGTCTTTCACCATTTTATAGGGCTGAAGGACATACGATCTGATCTGTGAGCCCCATTCGATCTTCTTCTTTTCGCCTTCAATCTTTGCCTGTTCATCCATCCTTTTTCTCAGCTCCAGCTCATAAAGCTGAGATTTGAGTATCCTCATTGCATTTTCCTTATTGTTCAGCTGCGATCTGGTCTCCTGGTTTTCAATTACCAGCCCTGTAGGATGGTGCCTGAGGCGGACTGCCGTTTCGACCTTGTTTACATTTTGTCCGCCTGCACCGCTTGACCGGTATGTCTCCCATGTAATATCCGAAGGATTGACTTCAATTTCTATAGTATCTTCCACCAGAGGAGAAACAAATACAGAAGCGAAAGTGGTCTGACGCTTCCCCTGTGAATTAAAAGGAGAAATTCTCACAAGCCGGTGTACTCCGTTTTCACTCCTGAGGTAACCATAAGCCTGCTCCCCGTCAATTTCGATAGTAACTGATTTTACACCGACCTCATCGCCGGGCTGAAAATCGAGTTCCCGGGTTTTGTAATTGTTCCTTTCTGCCCAGCGAAGGTACATCCGCATAAGCATTGCAGCCCAGTCATTACTTTCGGTACCTCCTGCCCCGGAATTGATCTTAAGAATGGCTCCCAGCTGATCTTCTTCCTTCCTGAGCATGTTACGGACTTCCAGGTTCTCAATCAGCTCAATGCAATTGCTGTATTGCGAATCAAGATCCTGCTCAGTAGCTTCCCCCTCATGGAAAAAATCTAACATTACCGCAACATCATCAACTGCAGTACTTACTTTATCAAATTCCTTTGTCCAGCTTTTCAGCTGGGCCATGCTTTTCAGGATTTCCTCAGCCTGTTTAGGATCGTTCCAGAAGCCAGGCTGCTGTGAAATGGCTTCTTTTTCCTCAATCTGTTTCAGCTTGCCGTCAACGTCAAAGATACCTCCTTAACGCATCACGGCGTCCGTTAAGACTCTTTATCTGCTCACTTGTTATCATAAAGAAAATTTTGCCAAATGTAATCAAAAAGAAAAAAATCCCGCTCCACTGATGTAGTCAGGACAGGATTTTAGTTTTTTTTGTTTGTGTAATTATTGACTTTCGGGTTCAAATATAAAGCTATTTTTGACAAACACAAATTTATTTTTGACAAAAGTGTTATTTTTTTACATTAAAATATTTTTTAATGTCATTTCTTTTATTTTGACACAATCCGGATTTTTATTAATTATGCGGCTCTGAGATCATTTTGGGCTTATTATTAATTGATTATGCTGAAGCAATACCTTTACAGGAACTTAACTGAGGCCGGTTGCGACGAAGCCGGAAGAGGTTGCCTTGCCGGTCCGGTAGTTGCTGCTGCAGTTATTTTACCCAAAAATTATAAAAATTCTTTACTGAACGACTCAAAAAAGCTTAGCTCCAGACAGAGAGAACTTCTCAGACCTGAAATAATCGAATCTGCAATCGCATGGAAAGTTGCATTTATAGACAATAATGAAATAGACAATATAAATATCCTCAGGGCTTCAATAAAAGCAATGCATCTTGCAATAGAAGGACTTTCAAAGGTTCCACAACATCTTCTGATTGACGGGAACAGGTTTTTTCAATATAAAAACATAAGCCACACGACAATTATAAAAGGCGACGGCCTCTATTTATCAATTGCTGCAGCATCGGTTCTTGCCAAGACTTTCCGTGACGAATTCATGAACAGGATCCATATTGAATATCCTGTCTATGGGTGGAACAGGAATAAAGGATATGCAACCCGGTATCACAGGGATGCAATTCTGGATCACGGTCTTTCGCCCTACCACAGGAGATCCTTCACTCTCTTCAATACTCAGATGTCAATTGAGTTTTAAATGACTCATTTTGATTTAAAGGCCTTTTTTTCAGCTTTCTCCCTTTAGGGCATAGCCGTCAACGAAGAAGTTTTAGGGAAATAAGTTTCCCCTCCTTTTTTTAAGGAGGGGAAACTTTTATCCTTAAAACCCCTTAGGTTGGCAGCTATGAACTTCAGTGCCGGGACAGAAAACCTGAAAAACAAATTGTTTTATAATCTGTCAAAGTAGAATTATATTTGCAGCCTGAATAAAATTAACAAATCTTATTTTTTATGAAGAAATCATTTTCACTACTCTTTATTTTATTATTAAGTATCGGATCTTCAATCAGGGCTGATGAAGGGATGTGGCTCCTGCCAATGATCGAAAAGCTAAACATCGGGAAAATGACTGATCTTGGTCTTAAGCTCTCAGCCAATGATATTTACAGTCTCAATAATGCCAGCCTTAAAGATGCTGTTGTAAGTTTCATGGACGGCGGATGTACCGGAGAGATAGTATCTTCACAGGGACTTCTTCTTACAAATCACCACTGCGGATATGGCAGTATACAGGAACACAGCAGCGTTGAAAATAATTATCTCAGGGACGGGTTCTGGGCAAAAACCAAAGAAGAGGAACTTCCCAATCCCGGCCTTTCAGTTTCATTTCTGATAAAAATAGAAGATGTTACCGATCAGGTCCTTGCCGCAGTAAAGCCTGAAATGACCGAATCAGAAAGAAATGATGCAATCAGCAAAGCTCGGCTTTCGATCGGGAATGCAGCATCATCCGGCAACGGGTACAGGGCTTCCGTATCTTCATTCTATGGCGGGAACTATTTTTACCTCCTGGTCTATGAAAGATATACTGATGTCAGACTTGTTGGTGCTCCTCCGTCGGCAATCGGAAGTTTCGGAGATGACACTGACAACTGGGAATGGCCGAGACATACAGGCGATTTCAGCATGTTCCGCGTTTATTCAGGTCCCGACGGAAAACCTGCACCCTTCTCAAA
>CAZWUB010000116.1:0-11176 GCA_964637415.1 uncultured Rikenellaceae bacterium | reverse complement strand
GTACATCATTTGAGAGTGTAAGTACGATAAGTGAGAATAATTATGTAGCTTCGTTCACATATAATCCGGAGGCACAGAGAGCAAAAATGGTTGTTCAGCAAAGCGGCAACACGATACTTACCCGGTGGTATTCGGGCAGCATCTATTAGAAGGATGAAGAAAGTGATGAAGCATTTGAAGCATACTGGGACTGGTTCTGCAATCGGGAAATGGCTACTATTGGAGGCGGTAGCGATGGAGGAGAAACATATTTACAATACAGCATGCTAAGTGAATTTTTAACTTACATTGTTTACAATTTTATCTTGATAAATTTTGCTTTCAAAGTGGCAAAGCAGGCGTAAATGTCAATCTTCCTCCTTTGCTTTTTCCCAGATCTCATTCATCTCATCGAGACTCATGTCGTGAAGCGAGCGGCCTTTTGCCATTGTCTCTTTTTCGAGATAATTGAAGCGTTTAATAAATTTCCTGTTCGTCTTTTCAAGAGCTGCTTCAGGATCAATTCCATATAAACGCGATGCATTTATAACAGAAAAAAGAACATCGCCAAGCTCCGACTCAATTCTTTCTATATTATAGTTATTTACCTCACTTTTAAGCTCGGAGATCTCCTCCTGAACCTTATCCCATATCTGCTCAGGTTTTTCCCAGTCAAAACCGACACCCCTGACTTTCTCCTGTATCCTGTTAGCCTTTGTGACCGATGGCATTGATGAAGGTACTCCCGACAGGACAGGTTTGTAACCGTTGTTTTCCTTTATCTTGAGGTGTTCCCAGTTCTTTTCAACCTCCCTGGGTCCTGAAACCTTTACATCACCGAAAACATGCGGATGCCTGTAAATCAGTTTTTCATTGATACCTTTCAGTACATCAGCCATTGTAAAGAGTCCCTTTTCCGACCCTATTTTAGCATAGAAAACTATATGCAGCATCAGGTCCCCAAGTTCATTTCGAATGCCGTCATCGTTCCCCGAGAAAATTGCGTCTGCAAGTTCATATGTTTCCTCAATTGTCAGTTTCCTGAGGCTCTCGTTGGTTTGTTTCATATCCCAGGGACACGAAGTCCTGAGCTTATCAATGATATCAAGGAGTCTCTCAAACTCTTCAGTGCTTCTTTTCCTGTCATTCATCATAAATTGATTTTAAAACAGACGGTCGGGGGAATTGGTTTTCCGGGGATGATCTATACGGACAACTGTTCCGATTTCCAGGCCATACAACTGTGAGATATTTTCACCGTTTATTGCCACTTCAAGGAGGTCGAGTGAATTGAACCGTGTAAGCAATTCGCCCACGGGAACATCGCTGTATTTCCTAACAATCTGATCGGTATGGTTCCTGTTGCTCTGAACGAGAATATTGTATTCCTTTCCCTCAAAGACCCTCATGAATACTTCTCTTGTGATATTTGAAATTGCATTTCCATAGGAATCGATAAAGATTATACTGCCTGTAATGGTGTCCTTCTCAATAGTTGCTCTTAAGGGGATACGTTCAAGAACTTCCTTTACAGGTTTCCCAATATCCTTCAGTTTCTTTCCTGATAACAGATCTGCAGCCGCCCTCGCGAAAATATCAAGCTCGTCAGTAACATCTTCATAGTCAATCCTTATTGCTTCATCAGGTTCCCCGTTAAGTATAAGACTGAAAATTCCGTTGTCGGTTCCGATAAACAGATGTTCCCTGGCCCTGACTATCAAATAATTCTGTTCTTTAGCCGCTTCAGAATGGACACATATAATATGTATCGATCCTTTGGGGTAATTCATAAAAGTATTCCTTACAACAAATGAAGCATGCAGAATATCGAATGGCGGAATATTACAGGCATTGTCAATTATAGTAACACCGGGGCATAAGCTGCAAAGTTTGCCCTTTATTATCCCGTGATAAATATCATCAGGCTTCCATTCAGTAGTCAGTGTTACAGGCGACATGTCTAAAAAACTTAAAACAAAGATAATCTTCTATGGAAAAATAAGCTTACTTTGTACCGATACCGTGATCATTATTTATGAACTATGGACGGATAGCGAGGTTGATAATTGATAATTACCTTTCTGGCAAGATAGATTGAAATTTGATGACAGAGATTGTTATTTTTCTTGAAGATATTGACCCTGTCGTTTTCTTCGGCACAAATAATTCATTACTTGATAAAATACGGACTTTTTTCCCTAAAATAAAGATCCTGTCAAGGGGGAATGAAATAAAATGCCTGGGGGAGGAAGCGGAGATTACTCTGTTTGCCGAGAAATTCAACGAGCTGATAGAGTATTACCGTAAATATAACCGGATTGAAGAGCAGGATATTGAGAAATACCTGACTGATCCGGATCATATGAGAACAGCCGCGAGCGGTGATTTTGAGCAGGTACTTTTATTCGGGACCAGCGGAAAGCCCGTAAGAGCCCGCACTGTAAACCAGTTATTGCTTGTGAATGATTTCAGGAATAATGATCTGATAATTGCAGAAGGTCCGGCAGGAACAGGAAAAACTTACACTTCAATAGCTCTGGCTGTGCGTGCGCTGAAAGAAAGGGAGGTAAAGAAGATCATACTGACAAGACCCGCTGTTGAAGCCGGGGAAAGACTCGGATTTCTTCCGGGCGATATGAAGGAAAAGCTTGATCCTTACCTTCAGCCGCTGTATGATGCTCTTCATGATATGCTCCCATACAAGAAGCTCGAAACATGGCTCGAGGATGGGACAATTCAGATAGCTCCTCTGGCATATATGAGGGGAAGAACACTCGAAAGCGCTTTTGTGATCCTTGATGAAGCACAAAATGCAACTGTCAGCCAGCTCAAGATGTTCCTTACAAGAATGGGCGTCAGTTCGAAATTCATTATAACAGGCGATTCAACCCAGATAGATCTTCCGAAGAAATCGGAGTCGGGACTGAACCAGGTGATCAGGATACTGAGAGGAATTGAAGGAGTTTCTGTAATAAAGTTTGATGAACGCGATATTGTGCGTCATAAACTGGTGAGAATGATCGTCAAAGCATATGAAAAGGAGGAAAAAGAATAAAAACATGCAACATACTATCTTAAGATCAGATTTTAATTTTACGGGGCAGAAGGGTGTGTACCACGGAAAGGTAAGGGATGTTTACAACATTGAGGACAAATATCTCCTGATGGTTGTAACTGACAGGATATCAGCATTTGATGTGGTGCTGCCCAGGGGAATACCATTTAAGGGACAGGTACTGAATCAGATAGCTGCAAAATTCCTTGATGCGACGAAAGATATTGTGCCAAACTGGAAAATCGCCACACCCGATCCTTCAGTAACAATCGGGTATATCTGTAAACCTTATCCTGTTGAGATGATAGTCAGGGCATATCTTACAGGAAGTTCCTGGCGCACATACAAGGCAGGGGCAAGGAAGATCTGCGGTATTCCCATCCCTGACGGCATGAAAGAGCATGAGCGTTTGCCGGAGCCCATTATAACACCGACAACAAAAGCAGAACACGGGTTGCATGATGAAGATATTACAAGGGATGAAATTATAAGCAGAGGTCTGATACCTGAGGATGAATACAAACTCATTGAGAAGTACTCAATGGAAGTATTTCTTAAAGGCGCGGAGATTGCCCGCGGGCGTGGCCTGATTCTTGTTGATTCAAAATATGAGTTCGGGAAGAAGGATGGCGATATCTATCTTATTGATGAGATCACTACTCCGGATTCCTCAAGGTATTTTTATGCTGACGGATACCAGGAAAGGTTTGAAAAGGGTCTTCCCCAGAAACAGCTTTCCAAAGAGTTTGTAAGGGAATGGCTTATGGCAAACGGATTCCAGGGTCAGAAGGGACAGAAGGTGCCTGAAATGACAGATCAGCTTGTTAATGAAATATCAGAAAGGTATATTGAACTTTACGAAAATATTACAGGGGATAAGTTTGTAAAAACAGATATTACGGATATTACAGGCAGGATTGAAGAGAACTGCAGGCGGTATCTGGCAACATTATAAGTTATTATGACAAATTATTTAACTGGTTTCAGGAAGTTTCTGGCGTCAGTCATCATTATTGCCGCATTTGCTGTTAATGCGGAAGCACAGGTTGTTGTTGAGAAGTCGAAGGACAAAGTCATTATTTCAGGTGTTCCTTATTATATTCACCTGGTTAAGAAAGGAGAGACTGCTTATTCGATATCAAAAGCGTACAATATTACACTTGAGGAGCTCAATAAGGAGAATCCTCCTGCTGTATATGGTTTGAAGGAAGGGCAGGCACTGAGGTTACCTGTCAGAGAGACTGCACCTGCTGCGGCAACCCAGCCAATACCTGTTCAGACCCCGAGGGATGAGTCAAAGTACCAGTATCACCATCTTCAGCCCGGGCAGACAGTTTATTCGCTTTCGAAGCTTTACGGGGTATCTGAAAATGATATAATTGCAGCCAACCCGGGGATTGAGATATCGAGGCTTCCTGTCAATTCAGAGATAGCAATTCCCCGCAGGGAATTTATGACTGAAAAGCAGGAATTTGCAGTTCAGGATTCAAAATATATTTTTCACAGGGTTGAGAGTGGAGAGTCGCTTGCATCAATAGCAGATCATTACGGTCTTACAATCAGGGAGCTGAGGCGGGAGAACAGGGATATAAGGTTTCCGCAGGTTGGAGATTACCTCAGGATCCCTGCAACGGCAAGAACTGCCGCAGTTGAAAAAGCTGAGATTCCGGTTGCCGATACAGTAATTGTACCACAGGTAACTGATAGCGTGGTCTTTATGCCCCGACCGGTTGGTTACACAAATGTAAGCAACCTTAAGGGGAAAATGAATATAGCAATTCTGCTCCCTTTCTATCTCCAGGAAAATTCGATAAGATCTGATGTCGATTCCTCGAAATGGGTAAGAGGTCAGAGAATTTACAGGCCTGTAAGACGTTCTGATGACTGGATCTATTACAGGAGCACCCCTTTCATTGAGATGTACGAAGGTATTCTTCTGGCAATTGATACATTACGCTCTCTTGGAATGGATATCAATCTATATGCTTTCGATATAAAAAGTGATACAATAGCACTTACAAGACTCATTAACCGTGGACAACTGGCCGGAATGGACCTCATAATAGGTCCGGTTTATTCCCGGAATCTGTCAATTGTTGCAGAATATGGCCGGAAAATGAATATTCCTGTTGTGTCGCCTGTCCGGCTGATGAATAATTCTGTCGCTTTGAATAATCCACTGCTGTTTCTGGCCAATTCATCACTTGATATTGCCCAGGATGCAATTGCCAGGGAGGTCAGTGATTATTACCTTGATAACTTTGTGTTCATACATTCCGATACAGCAGGTGTTGATCCGGATGTTAAGAGATTCAGGAACAGGATTATTTCCGAATTAAGCAGCAGAATTCCATTTCAGGAGATAAGCTTCAAGGAACTAGTCTTTTACAGCAGATCAGCATTTGATAATGATTCAATCAACAGACTCGGACACGCCTTATCAGCCAGGACTGAAAACCTTATAATAATTGCGTCGGAGGAGGATCCGGTAATCAGTGAAACTCTCCAGGAAATTCATTCTCTGTCAAAGAAATATCCGGTAAGGGTTTTTGGATATCCCTCACTCAGGGGACTTGAAAATCTAGATCCGAAATTTATTTTTGAACTCGATCTGCTTGTTTTCTCACCTTTCTGGATTGATTATTCAGCAAGAGATGTACAGCAGTTCAATTCGGATTTCAGGACTAAATTTCTGAGCGAACCTTCTGAAATGAGCTATGCATGGCTTGGCTATGATATAACATACTATTTCCTTAGCGGATTAAACCTGCATGGGAAGTACTTTCTGGAACATCCTGAAATTCATAATCCCGATCTTCTTCAGACAGAATTTGATTTCAGAAGAAGAAGTACAGATGACGGATTTGAAAACCGGAAGTTATTCCGTGTGAGATATACAAAAGACTATGAGGTAGTCCTTGAATCGGATGAATATCAGGCTACTAATAAATAATCTGTTTGAAAATAATTCTCCCGGGCACATTAATGTTAATAAAAATTAACAATCGGGAATAATATTTCCTGTAATATTGTCTATAAGAAGGACTAAGATGAAAGAATCGTACAGCAGGGCTGACGATGCTGAACTTATAAGGGCATCTCTGGAAGGCGACAGGCTTGCTTTTGGAGAGATTGTGAACAGGTACCGGAAAATGGTAGCCCGTACAATCAGGGGGATGCTGGGAGATACAGTTTTTACTGAAGACCTGGGACAGGAGGTATTTGTAAAACTCTTTAATTCGCTGTCAGAATTCAGGGGAGAGTCAAAACTGGCAACTTATATTCAGAAAATCGCTGTTAATCTAACCCTGAATGAAATAAAACGACGAAAACGGTTCTTATCAATGTTCGCCCAGAAGGGTAGTGATGAAATTTATGAAATGGAAGTGGCAGATGATAATAATGAGGAGAAACGTGAAGCAAAGGAAATTGTCGGCAAAGCTCTTTTGGGCCTTGATCCGAAATTCAGGATTATTGTTACGATGAGAATGCTACAGGGTTATTCCACAAAAGAAACAGCAGAAATTCTGGATCTCCCCCTGGGTACAGTTCTTTCAAGGTTGTCAAGAGCTCAGGAACAGTTAAAAGAAATATTGCAAAAACTCTAGGAATTATGACACATCCGGAAATAAAACAACTGATCATCAGTTCTCTCGATCCGGGAACTGATACAGAAGTCATCGCCAGGAAACTGGAAGATGAAGGAGTCTCATATGATTTCAGCGATAAATTCACCGGAAAAGTATTGGATAGAATTTTCGAAACCGGTCTGATAATTAACCGGGAACAGGAATTTATCAGAAGGCTGAGCTCGGTTTTTTGTCGTGTTGCACTTACGGGAGTAGCTGCAATTGTTTTACTGATGATCTCCATTTTTTTCATGGAAGGTTCATTTTCTATAAATTCACTTCTCGGAATAGGAGATTCCATTGATGAAAGTATTGTCTGCCTCCTTACCGGTAATTAATATCTTTTTTTATGAAATCTAAGCCAATTATACTTCTTATTATAACACTGCTGATAGGCTTTGTGCTTGGGATGCTTACTTCAGCCCATATACGCTTCAATAAGCTGAAACCTGTCAGATTCTATTTCTCTGAGGAAAGATTCAGGGAAGGATTCTATAAAATAATTCAGCCTGATGAAAAACAGAGGGCTGAAATTGACAAGATCCTGGAAAAACATGCTAAAATAAACAGTAAAATGCAGGATGATTTCTGGAAAGAGGCAGATTCAAACATGAAGGCGTTGAGGAAGGAGCTGGATGCTAAATTGACAAAGGAGCAGCTGGCAAGGCTTAAGGAGATGGATGAACGCCGTGAGAAAATGATTAAGGAAGCAAGGAAACACAGAAATGATTCAACCGCCAGGCATGGTGTGAGACCAGAAAATCGCTATGGAAGACATTTTCCTGAAGAAGGACATTCACTACCGCCCGGGAGACCGGCGCCTGATACATCAGGTTCAGCCGATAATAAATAAAAGGTAATCAAGTAATATCGGAAGATCATCTGCGCTGACCCCGAGAGAGATCAGCTGATCACTGTCCTCTGAGAAAATTGTCATAAACTTTTCCTTTGTTATTTCGCCTGACGCTATGCTGCGCCTGTAAAGCTCTACAGCTTCTTTCTTATTTCCTCTGCATAATGCAACATGCCCCATATTAATAAAGTCATGGGCAATAAGTCTGCCTGCTGAAAGACGGTCATAATACTTTTCAGAATCATCAAAACGGCCCAGTGCAAAATAACAATATGCAATTGGCCTTAGTATTTTCAAATTACCGGGATCTTTGTACTCAACCCTGAAATAATACTTCAGTGCTTCCTCATAAAGCTTCAGATCGAGATAGCAGTGGCCTGTTAATATTGTAGTATGTATATTTTCAGGTTCCATGTCACCTGCAATAAGATAATATTCAAGGGCCTCTTCAATACGGCCTAAACGCCTCAGGCAGAATCCTGCTTTTTTTATTGTCCAGACTTTCCTGTCGATAAGCTCAGCCCTTTTGTAATATTTCAGAGCTTCTTCATAATCACCATTTTCCTGATAGCAATAGCCTGTTTTCTCATATAACTGGGCATCATCATGCCTCTCCTTAAGCCTTCTCAGGTAAAGAGTAAGTGCATCATCATAAAAATCCTTGCTGAAAAAGTAATCAGCCAGACCGGCTTCCGCTTCTCCGGTATCACATGTTATCCTGAAAAAATAGGAATTGTAGATATCAAGCCTGCCAGTGAATATATCTTCAAATTCTTTTTTATAGGGCGATAGCTTGAAGAACCTGTAAATATCCTGAAGGTACTGGGTTATAATTGTACGGAATTTTTTATCAGGATCCGTTAAACTATCATCATCATCATTAAGTTGTTGCAAACCTTCAAGTTCCATACGGAATACTTTAAGCATCATGCTTTTCTGGCTCGCAGGCAGAAATTTGAGATTCAGTATAAGTGAATATTTGTCTGAATTACAAATGAAGGGTGTCTTAAACATTGCTTCTGCAAGTTCATTTGTGCCGGGACCGAGAATGTCATCCCTGAAGATCTCATTGAATACTTCATGATCGGGGTGGAAGGGCATGAACCAGTTTTGTATGTCCCTGAAAAAATCAAAGTTCTTGAGGTTGGCGAATGCAGACATATAAACATCAGCTCCTTCCATCTGCAGGTTTGTAAGCTCTTCCATTGTTTTGAAGATCTCTTCCGAACCACTGAACATAGCTGACCAGTCGGGATTTTTTCCTTCATTCTTGTCATTCGGAAGGATATTATCAAGATCGAGCTTTTCTTCGAGCAAAGGTTTGAGTCTGGCTACCTGGGGTAATATTTCATCGTGAAGCTTACGGCTCAGCTTTTCTGTTTCCCTCGACCTGATTGTCTGTAAAACAACAAGCTTACAATGTTCTCTGAAACGCGGGATCAGCGTCAGACTTGTTAATGCTTCTGTTATCTCAGGGTAAAGCACTATCCGTCCGTTGTAATAGTGCAGATTAAGTATCAGACCCGTCAGAGCTCTCTCCATAACCTGTTCCTGACCGGATTTGTATATTTTAATAAGAACAAGGAGCTTTCCGGTTTGCCAGGAACGGAAGGAACTCAATGTTATTGCAGTTGTAAAAATACTCGACTCATACCACCTGAATTTGCCTGAAGTGAGGATTATATCTATCAGGCTTTCTTCCGCTTCCCCATAATAATCTGTAAGCCAGAGATGGTTGAAAATGTTCCTTATAAGCTGCCGGTGTTTTCCGGATAACTCAGATTCCGGATCAGGATTTATCTCGTTGCTAAGCCTAAGCCATTCGTCAAGCTCCGATTTGAACATAAGATCATCAACAGTTTCAACTATTGTCCTTCCTGTAAGCTTCTGTTCTTTCTCAGTCTGCTGTTTTATCCAATAGGTATTCCATCCGGAATTGTGTGACAATATGTCCTGTCTGATCTGGTCAGACAGCTCAAGTATTGACTGAATGAGTTTTATGTATACTTTATTACGCTCGGGGTCATTAATTCCTTCAATTGTATAAGTAAGCATGTGCCTGTAGGTCAGTACCACCTTGTCATATTCGTCACGAAGATAGCCTGAAGATACACCTGTCATCATATCAGCAAGGATATCAAGGCTTTGCTTGATCCTTTTTTCTGATACAAGAGAGCAGACCTGTTTATGTTGCAGTATTGTTTTCTTAATATCCATCAGATACCTTAAAAAAGTAAATCATGACAAAATATCACAAGGATATTGTCATGATTTACATGTGCAACAATCAGGCCGCAAAATCAGGCGGCCGCTTATTCGTACTCCTTCAGGATATTTCTTACATCATCAGGAGCTACCCTTCCGTAGGTTTTATCTCCTATCAGAACAACAGGTGCAAGTCCGCATGCCCCTACACATCTGAGACTGGATAATGAGAATTTTCCATCTTTGGAGGTCTGACCAACCTGTAATCCGAGCTCCTTTTTAAACTCTTCAAGCACTTTTTCAGCCCCACGCACATAGCATGCAGTTCCCATGCATATACTTATCGGGTGCCTGCCTTTCGGGGTCATTGTAAAAAATGAATAAAAAGTTACAACGCCATAGATTTTGGCGACCGGTACACCGATTTCAGCTGAGATGACTTCCTGAACTTCAGCAGGAAGATAACCAAAATGCTCCTGTGTACTGTGCAGTATATTTATCAGTTCCTGGGGATCTTTATTGAATGAGTTACAAATCTCTTTTATTTTTGTAACATCTTCCTGTCTCAATTCTATTTTTATACTCGACATAGCATTGAATTTTATTATCAATCTTATAGGTTCATCACTATTGTTTTACAGTAATCTTTTTCTTTTTATCAAAATATCTGGTGTGAAGAAGATGGTGAGCTTTTTCACTGTTGGGTTTTCCGAGGAATTCCTCATAAAGCTTTATTATGAAAGGATTCTCATGTGATTTTCTGAGAGGTTTCTTTCTGTCCTCATTATAAATTGCAGCTGCTCTTGCTTTGATGATATCGGAATTTCCGTGGTGGAGTGGTTGTCCTCCGCCGCCGATACATCCTCCCGGGCAGGCCATTACCTCGATTGCATGGAATTGTGATTTCCCTGATCTTACATCATCAAGGAGCTTTCTGGCATTTCCAAGGCCGTGTGCTATACCAATATTGAGAGGAAGTCCGTCGAAATCGATTGTGGCGGAACGTACACCTTCAAGACCCCTTAGTTCTGTAAAATCGAGGCGTTCGAGTTTTTTACCGGTATAGATCTCATAAGCGGTACGGCATGCAGCTTCGATAACACCACCTGTGGCTCCGAAGATAACACCTGCTCCTGTTGATTCACCAAGGGGAGCATCAAATTCTCCTTCATCAAGATTATTCAGGTCTATATTTGCCTGTTTGATGAAGGCAGCAAGCTCTCTTGTCGATAGTGAGAAGTCGACATCCCTGTTGCCGTCAGTTGAGAATTCTTCTCTCTGACATTCATATTTCTTTGCCAGACAAGGCATTATAGAGACAACAATAAGATCTTTCCGGTCAACTTTTATTTTGTCGGCAAAGTATGTTTTTGCTATTGCACCAAACATCTGCTGGGGTGATTTTGAAGTTGACGGGACATCTTTCAGATCGGGGAAATATTCCTCGAAGAAGTT